>NZ_JANQDG010000092.1:0-28863 GCF_029891665.1 Anabaenopsis sp. FSS-46
GTTTTTAATATGATCTGTGAAGGCAAGACTACCGAAGACAAGGAAGGAAAGTGGACAAGGAAGATTTTATCCGGACAATGGTCTTTTAATGGGCTATTTTTCTTACTAAGAATACAGACTTTGTACTGTTTTTCTCCCTGGTCACCTTGTCCACCTTGTCCACCAAGTCTTGTCCTTTTAAGGGGAGGGGACTGGATTTTATTGTTTCGGTTCCCCATTCCCCATTCCCCATTCCCTAAAATAAAAATTACCTGTTTAATACTTGACAAACATCCTCTGAGTACCAACTTTTGATTATGCCGGGGCGAATATTAAATCGAATATTAAATTATATAGCTTTTAACTCTTCAGATTCAGATAGTGTTTCTTCAAACTGTATTCTTCTATTAAAACTTGAATTCAAAGTATCATGAATAAGTTAATTGCTACCCTGGTAATAATTGTTTCATCAATTTTGATTAATAGTTGTACCAATTCCCCCAGTAATACTGGCAATAACAATACAAATACTACAAACAATAGGGTAGAAATAACGGAAAATCAAACGATAACAGCGGATACATCATCTACGGGGGGAGATAATACAAGCACAGACAATAGTAATAAAGCTTCCAGCAATAATCAGCCAACAATCGCTACAGTCAAGGAATTAGTCACCGGCGATATTATCTGCTACGCCACCATAGTAGATGATCAGGGAAAAGAACATAATGTCGGAGCATCCTTTGAGATTTGCGACCAAGCAGACAAATATTTAAATCAGAAAGTACGCGCCTCTTATGAAATCGCATCATTAAATGATTGTGAAAGTGCTGAACCCTGCGGTAAAACTCGTCAAGAATCAATAATTTCCCAAATGGAAATTTTGCAGGAAACATCAACAGGTGAACCCCAATCCAGTGAATTAGAAACCTTCACTAATGGTAAATGGACAATCACTATTGGTGGTCGCAACTCTTGGTCAGGTGTAAATAATACAGGCAATCTCTCCTATCAAGGATGTGATGACAAAGGTAATTGTATCAAACTAACAGGTGGTACAGTTAACTGTCGCCGTGGTGAATGTCTGATGGGTTGGGTGAATGGCGATTATAGATACATTGTTTCCTCCCCGATTACGGAGGATGGTGCAGGCTCTTCCACCCTCATAGTCAAGCAAGGGGACAGGGAAATCCTCAAAGCCACCGGATTTAAACCTTTATAACTATTCGGGTAAGATGGGATTGCGCTTTGGGGAATACCAAAGGCGATCGCCGGTTGCAGTATCAAATATAAACAAGTGATTTAAATCGAGTTGTAAAGATAACTGGTCACCTGGACGGGGGCGAACATCAGCAGATGTCTGAATATTAATCACCGTCATGGAACCAGGTAAACTAGCACGAATCAAAGTTTCCCGTCCCAAAGGTTCCACCACCTTCACCTGGACAGACAACGCTCCCAACTGCTCCTGTGTCAGTTCTCCAGGTGTTTGTGGTTCCTGAATATAAATATGCTCAGGACGAATTCCCAAATCAAAACTTTGACCGGAGCGTAACTCTACCTTTTCCCTCACACCAGACGGAACTGGTAATAACTGACCACTGATATCAAAAACATCATTTTTATAGATAGCAGGCAAAATATTCATGGGGGGATTCCCTAAAAAAGTTGCCACCATTTGGTTGGAAGGAAGCGCATAAATACTTTGAGGATCGCCAATTTGTTGAATCCTCCCCCGATCTAGCACCACAATTTTATCAGCCAAAGTCATGGCCTCAACTTGATCATGGGTGACGTAGATGGTAGTAATACCTAATTGTTGATGTAACTGCTTTAATTCTGCCCTTGTATCATCCCGCAATTGGGCATCTAAATTAGACAACGGTTCATCTAGTAAAAACACTTGCGGTTCACGGGCGATCGCCCGTCCTAATGCTACCCGTTGTTGCTGTCCCCCAGAAAGTTGTTTGGGTTTGCGATCTAGTAGTTGTTCCAGGGACAGAGATTGGGCTACATTTACTACTCGCTCTTGAATAATCTTAGGGTCAACTTTGCGCATTTGTAACCCAAAAGCGATATTTTGCGCCACAGTCATATGGGGATACAGGGCGTAGTTTTGGAACACCATAGCAATATCACGCTCTCTGGCCGGAACATTATTCATCAAGCGATCGCCGATAAATAGATTACCAGATGTAGCAGATTCTAACCCGGCGATGGTGCGTAAAATTGTAGACTTACCACAACCAGACGGCCCCACTAAAACCCAAAATTCTCCATCAGGGATTTCAAAAGTAATGTTCTCGATAGCAGTGACGTTGTTAAATCTACGCCTAATATCTTGTAAATAAACTTTTGCCATGATTCGATGTAAAATTTCAACTTTGAATTTCTGTGAAGGAATGGGAGTTACTTGCAACTCCCATCAATAGAAGTCACACGATAGGGTATTGAGGTTTTCAGATCCCGGACTTCTTTGATTAACTCCCAACTCTTAGGTATGTTTACATAAGTCCGGGATTTAGCGTGCTTCAACAATGTGCGTAATTCATGTATTACTCTGAGACCAAGCTGGATGAGATAATAAAGAAGCCATGACCCGCACTCCCCGCAGTTGATTAGACAGGGGCAGATGACCTCTAGGAGCGCTTAAATCCCAGGTAAACTGGTGGGGGTATCTCGTCCAGGTATTACCGCTTTTCCAGCCGATTTTCGGCCAGAAATTTTCCCAGTTTTTCCCTAAACTTAACCAGATTTCGCGCTGTACCGAAAAGCCAAACTTACCCCCAGAGTGGACTAACCAAAGGTTGTTAATGGTTTGTAAGTCAATAATTGGAGCATTTTCCACTTCGGTAAAATACAACCATTTTCTTTGTACAGCCATTGGTCCTGCGAGTTCACACAACTTTTGTATCGTCATGCGATCAGCGGCTTGGAACTCTTGAGTAGCAAGTAAATGTTGCAAAGGATTATAATTAATCTGGCGATCTGATTTTAGAGGTACAATTCCTTCAGGAAAACAGGAAAGCAGAAATTCTTTCACTTGAGGTGCATCAGAGTTATAGAGGACTTGGTAAGCTTTGCCATCGATCCAGTTCGCTGGGTGGTCACGTCGCTTCTGTAAAAATTCCATCAACACATCTAATCCCTCATTACCCAACTTAGCCAACTGTGGGATAATTTGTTGTTGGATTTGAAGAGACCCAGCGATTAACGATTGTCGGAGGGAGTCGATGTCAGCAGTGCCTGATAAAATCATTGGGTCTGTCATGCCATTAATCGTGTGAGCGTTCAGTGAAAAGGCGATTGGCTATCGGGTGTTCTCTAAGGTGAAGTACTGATAGCGAAAAGTAGTTTACTATTTTTGATTGCGCTGTGCGATGTGCCCAAGGCAATCAATTGTACAAAATTGCCATTGCTATGGCTACGCCACGCAAGCTATCACTAAATCCCATAGCTTCACCCTAAATACTGTAACAGGGGAATCAGGGGAAAATCTGCTCCTCGTGACTTGGTGAACAAAAGACACAGCAAATTCCCAAGGAAACCCCATGAAAGAGTTTTCAACTTGCGGCCTACTATTCAGGAGTGTTTGAAGTATGTACGACAAGATTATCCCCCCCACAAGCGGAACAAAAATCACCTTTAAAAATGGTGAGCCGATTGTGCCTGATAATCCAATTATCCCTTTTATTCGGGGCGATGGCACGGGTATTGATATCTGGCCTGCTACCCAAAAAGTCCTAGATGCGGCGGTAGCTCAAGCATACAAGGGTCAACGTCAAATTAGTTGGTTTAAGGTTTACGCCGGTGATGAAGCCTGTGATTTATACGGTACATACCAGTATTTACCTCAAGACACGCTGACCGCAATTAAAGAGTATGGTGTGGCAATTAAAGGCCCTTTGACTACCCCCGTGGGCGGTGGGATTCGTTCTCTCAATGTAGCACTCAGGCAAATTTTTGATTTATATGCCTGTGTGCGCCCTTGCCGTTATTATGCGGGTACACCTTCACCTCACAAAAATCCTGAAAAACTGGATGTGATTGTTTATCGCGAAAATACGGAAGATATTTATTTGGGAATTGAGTGGAAACAGGGCAGTGAAATCGGCGATCGCTTGATTAAAATTCTCAATGAAGAACTCATACCCGCCACCCCAGAACATGGGAAAAAGCAAATTCCCCTCGATGCTGGTATTGGCATCAAACCCATCAGTAAAAGCGGTTCTCAGCGCTTAGTCAGACGTGCCATTAAACACGCATTACAACTGCCCAAACACAAGCAACAGGTGACTTTGGTGCATAAAGGTAATATCATGAAATACACTGAGGGCGCTTTTCGTGATTGGGGTTACGAATTAGCTACTACGGAATTTCGTCAACAATGCGTCACAGAACGGGAATCTTGGATTTTAAGCAACAAGGAAAAAAACTCTGAGATTTCCCCAGAAGATAACGCCCGTCAAATTGACCCCGGCTATGATGCGTTAACTCAAGACAAGAAAGCGCAAATTGTTAAGGAAGTTGAAACGGTTCTCAACTCAATTTGGCATAGCCACGGTAACGGCCAGTGGAAAGACAAAATCATGGTCAATGACCGGATTGCTGATAGTATTTTTCAACAAATCCAAACTAGACCCGATGAGTATTCGATTCTGGCGACCATGAACCTCAACGGCGATTATTTGTCAGATGCAGCAGCAGCTATTGTCGGCGGTTTAGGTATGGGACCAGGGGCAAATATTGGCGATGCTTGTGCTGTGTTTGAAGCTACCCACGGTACTGCACCCAAACACGCCGGCTTGGATAAAATTAACCCTGGTTCTGTGATTCTCTCTGGTGTGATGATGCTAGAATACATGGGTTGGCAAGAAGCCGCAGACCTGGTTAAGCATGGTTTAGGACAAGCGATCGCTAACAGTCAAGTTACCTACGATTTAGCCCGGTTACTAGAACCACCAGTGGAACCCTTAAAGTGTTCTGAATTTGCCGAAGCCATAATTCAACACTTCGTTTAATACTGAGGTTGGCGACACCCTAACCTCATATCCCTACAGGGGAATCACAATTTACACTCCCCCACCTCAAGGTGGGGGGTTCTACTTTCACCTAGCTACTTGCTAAATGTGGGGAGGAGACAAAATCTAAGTAAATAAACGTATTTAAATTTAAAACCAAAGTAATATATAATTTTTATCTGTACAGATAAAAATATTCTGTAGTTTTGCGTATAATCAAGAAGTACTCACTCAACCCATAGCTTGAAGCTTCCTTTTCCCCATGTTTATCACGTGGATAAGAATCATCTTTGCGGGATAGCTCTGTCTCGGTTATTATCTCAGGAACCCTATGGTCAATCCCAATTTAACCTTCTGGAAAATAGATGTATCTGGCACATTCATTCATGAGTGACGGAAACAAGCAAAACTTTCAGCAGCCTTTAATCTTGGTAGTGGAAGATCATGATGACAGTCTACTGCTAATTGGCTACGCCCTAGAGTTCCTCGGCTGTAGATTCATTTGTCAAAATGACAGTTCAGCGACCCTATTAGTAGCCAAAGAACATCAACCAGACCTGATTATGTTAGATATCTTATTACCAGGTCTGAGTGGAACTGATGTAGTGCATGAACTCAAACAAGAACCTCTAACTGAGGGAATTCCAGTGATCGCAGTTACAGCTTTAGCAGCTCGGGAAGACCGAGAACGGCTGCTGTCAGCGGGCTTTGACGACTACATCAGTAAACCTTATATGATCGAGGATCTAGAGGCAATAATTCGCCGTCAGCTACGTGGTCAACTCAATTTTGGCTCAACTCTCAAAAGTGTTCAATGACCAATCACTAGTGACTGCTATGTTTTGGGAGAGTCACAGTGAATATACTACCTCGGCCTGGTTCAGATTTGAGTGTAATTGAACCACCGTGTGCTTCTACAATTCGCCGGGATAGATGGAGACCTAACCCACTACCAGACCGTTTGTTTTTACCTTGGCGAAACCGCTCAAAAACAGTAGCTTGATCTTCGGGCGCAATCCCATAACCCGTATCTGTAACCTCGACGACGACGTAATCTTGACCCTGAGAATTATCTAATTTTTCCCAAATACAAACTTCTATACCTCCTGTATCTGTAAACTTGATGGCGTTACCAATTAAGTTGTTAAACACCCGTCGCAGTTCTAGGGGATCACCCATGACTACACCCGCTGTTTCTTCGTGCAGATCTAACTTACTCCTATCTATTTTGATAGCCAAGTTTTTCTCAAGAGCCAAAGGAGTAAGTTCCCCACTGACTTCTTGAATAATTTCTGTAAGATCGCACTCAACATCGTTTAAAGTCTTTTTACCCGCCTCAAAGCGATAGACTTCTAATAAGGTATTGACCATCTGCATTAAGTTTTGATTACTGCGAATCATCACAGCGATCGCCTGTTTCATTTCCGGCGAAATTTGGCAGAAGGTTTCCTGTTGAAATAAATCTAACATTCGGTCTGCAGCTACTAGAGGAGTACGCAAATCGTGTGTGAGACGTGAAACAAAATCTTCGCGCTGGCGCGCCATCTTTTTTTGTTCGTCAAGACTATGCTTGAGGCGCAGCAGCGATCGCACTCTAGCCAAAAGTTCGTCTGTATCAAACGGTTTACGAATGAAATCATCAGCACCAGCATCTAAGCCTTGCACTACACTGGATTCATGAAAGGCGGTGATCAGCAGAATGGGAATATAGTTAACATTCAAGTTAGGATGATTGCGAACTCGCCGAGTCACTTCATAACCATCTATTCCCGGCATCATTACATCTAGTAAAATCAAATCAGGTGGACATTGTTCAACTCGTTGCAAAGCTGTAATACCATCTGTAACTAGGTCAATGTCATATCCTTCACTTTCGAGAATGGTTTGAACCAAAATCAGATTATCTTTACTATCATCAACAGCGAGAATGCGATCAATTTTAGGCTTTTCCACAACAGACATGGTTTATCAAGGGTTTATGACAATAATTTAGAGTTTGAGATGGGGAAAACCCATCGATGCTTTGCGAGATTTGGGCGGACAATGGTTAGGATTTTGAACAGAGCACAAAATATCGTGACCATCTAAATTTAAACCTGGGAGGGTACTGATTTTGCTTGGTAACGATAGTTGCCGTGGTACTTCAATTCTAAACATAGAACCAACCCCCAATTGACTTTCCACACTAATGTGACCCCCCATCATTTGCACCAAGGAATCTATAATTGCTAAACCCAGTCCTGTACCAGGATATTTGCGCGTCATACTTTGATCAACTTGTCGGAAAGCTTCAAAAATATGTTGAAAATCTCTGGGAGCTATACCAATCCCTGTATCCCGTACAGCGATCGCTAATTGGTTGTTGGGGAGTTCTTTAACTTCAAGGGAAATAGCACCGGAATCTGTGAATTTAATAGCATTGGATAATAAATTGATTAAAATCTGCCGTATACGCCCGGAGTCATTAAATACCAGAGAGTCTTTCATGTCAATATCAACTCCCAAAGAGAGTTTTTTGGCTTCAGCCACAGAACGCATTTGGGCGACAACAATATTGATAGTTTTTGTTAAATCAAATAATTCCGGCTCTAACTCTAATTGTCCTACTTCCAGCTGGGAAAAATCCAGAACTTCATTCAACAACATTAGCAAGTTCTTACCATTGTTTAAGATTCGCTCCACCATATCTGTTTGTTGATTGGTGAGCTTACCGAACTTTGGGCGCAATAATATTTGGGAAAACCCAAGAATAGCATTCATTGGAGTTCGCAGTTCATGAGATATAGTTGCCAAAAACTGCGATTTAAGCCGTGATGCTTCCAACAGCTTGAAGTTTTGCAGCTGAATTTGTTGTCGTTGTTTTTCTACTTCTTGATTTTGACGAATTAGCCGCTCATTAGTTTCTCTGAGTCGCTGATTTGCTAAAGCTGCTTGCATTTGGGCGCGGTGGATGCGAATGGCATAGCGTAAAACCTGTGCTAAAGTTTCTGAACATAGCCTAGACTTAGAGAGATAGTCTGTAGCGCCCGATTCCATCAACTCCATAGCGATTTTTTCATCTGTGTGAGTAGTAAATACTACTAAAGGAACTGTGATTTCTAAAGAGCGTAGTCTTTGGATAAGTACCAAAACGTCTTGATCTGGTAGACAATAATCGAGAAAAACACAATCATAAGTAGTCGTTCTTAAAGCCGCTAGTGCGTCACTTCCATTACTCACTTCAGACATTTCCATACAGACCCCAGCCTGAGTCAAAGCCTGACGTACTCTCATGCGATCTACTTCATCATCGTCTACAACCAAAATTCTCAGCGTTTCTTTCATTGGTTTTTATTTTCGCTGTCAAATACAGGTTGATGTCTAGCATCTCTATTTTCAAACTATCCCACTAAATAATTTTCATACTTGAATTCTCAAGAATCAGATATTTCTCTTGAGGGATGTAATTTACTCATAAATGTTGTATAGTTGTTATGTTTTGTTCAATAATGCCATACTTTTTCCTGATAACTACAGCTCATAGACTTGAATGAAAATATAGCCAATAATTTTCACGTTGTAGTTTTTTAACCTCCACTATGTCTGGATATGGTTTGATAGGTCATCACAACCACGGTAGTTGCTCTCCATTGACTATGACTCGCCCTCAGGAAGACCAAATTGAGATAAAGTCACATAAAATACTTTCTGAACCCTCAAAACAATTCTAAATGAGTGTGCTAACGCCCGTCCTCAGTCATTAGTGAGAGTTAAGTACCAAAATCGTGTATTGTGCACCCCACGCACTTCCACTCATGCGGTGGCTGTGAGTCTGACCCTAGCTAAAAGTGCGGCGATCGCCAATCATCGCATCCACAGATCCCGGACTTGGTGTCAACATACCCAAAAGTTTGGAATTGCTCAAAGAAGTCCGGGATCTCAAAACCTGAATACCCCATCGTGTGATTTCAGTCATTATGCTTGCTTCTGTAATAATTCATCCTCTGAGACGGAATGAATACTGGGACTACAGCACCGCGTAACTGTGGCTACCCCCACACAACAGTTAGGGTAGGGTCTGCTACACAGGGTATAACCAACGATTTTGGGCAAATTCCGCTGTACTGATTCGCCGCAGTCCCATTTCCTTTTCTCCCTTACCTTTAGTCTACTTTTGTTTTGGGTCATTATCCTTTCCTTGGCTAAATTGCTATAATGTTCATGGTTAAACAAACTTGTTGGCATAGAGTTTTTTTCATTTATAAATATTTAGAAAAATTTTATTAAGGGGTTAAAATAGTATTCAGGAAGTTTCTACTACTGGAGACATCAGATAGATGATAAATCATAGGAATATTTCATAATGATTGGAAAAATGAACCTATATCTTTAGCTGGATTTTTAAGAGAATATAGGGTGAAAAATTGGAAATTTATTATTTCTATCGAAGGATGATTTTAGATAAAAATCTCATCTACCTTTGGTTAGGGATAAAGTAAGATAAACTGCTAAAAAAAATCAGGACATATTTCTAGGAAGACACAATTATCAAGAGTGAGTATACCAATGAGTGAAATTAGCATTATTTTAATAGAAGATCATGATTTAACCAGAATGGGACTCAGAGCTGCATTACAATCTCACAGCGCTCTGAGGGTAATAGGTGAAGCAGCAAATGCCACCCAAGGACTGAAACTTTTAGAAACCGCTAAACCAGATGTGGCAGTGGTAGATATTGGCTTACCTGATATGGATGGTATTGAACTAACTCGCAAATTTAGACGTTACCAAGCAGAAACAGGGCAAACGGCCACCAAAATTCTGATTTTAACAATGGACCATACAGAAGATGCCGTACTAGCAGCTTTTGCCGCCGGTGCAGATTCTTATTATATGAAAGAGACTAGCATCAATAAATTAACTGAGGCAATACAAGCAACTTATGGCGGTAACTCTTGGATTGATCCAGCGATCGCCAATGTGGTACTACGGAAAATGCGCCAAGGCATTCCAGGAGAAAGCCAAGCCACGGATAAGCAGAAAACAGTTAAAATTGGAGCACTGCCAACGGAATACGAACAAGTTTTAGAAACCTATCCTCTGACTCAACGGGAACTAGAAATTTTAGAGTTGATTGTAGCTGGATGCAGCAATGGGCAAATTGCCGAACAACTATACATCACAGTGGGGACAGTTAAAACTCATGTTCGTAACATCCTCAATAAACTCTGTGCTGATGACCGTACCCAAGCAGCAGTACGTGCTCTGCGTTCTGGTTTGGTCGGTTAATCATTAATTGTTGCTCATACTAGCACCATTTTTGATTTAAGCAATCAGCAATGCGGCGTGCAGCGCCTGGTTTACCCATGCGCCGTATTCCGTTATAGGCAATCATCTGTAACCTATCAGGATTTTGGCACAGGTATTCTACCATATCAGGAACTTGTGCAGGATGATCGACTAAAAACAGAGATGCTCCTAAAAGTCGGCTTTGAGCTTCCGCAAAGGCGGGGTTATATTGGGGGCCATCACCGGGAATGGCGATGGCTGGTTTGCCTAAACCTACAAATTGTTCGGTTGCTGTACCAGCCATGGCGATCGCAAAATCTCCCCAATATAAGCAATCATTATAAGCTTGTTGTGTCAACACCAAATAACTGTTTCCTTGCTGAAATATCAAAGCATCAGGATCACCAATGGGGACAGGAGATTCTCCATGGGTTTGCCAAGCTTGAGACTCAATAGTACGGGATAAAATAGTTTGATCTAAACCAGGAGCGATCGCACCTAAGAACACCATAGAACTATAACTATGTAAAATCTGTGCTTGTGAGAAACTAGCCATTAATGCGCAAACAGCACTCATAATCACTTTCCAGTTAGCGTAGGCTTCCGGAGGACGGGAACCCGGTAAGAGAGTAATCACTAATGGTCTGGCTATTTCTTGGTCATCAGAGGCCGATATACAGGTCGGTTTTAGACCATCCATCATGGGATTACCCACATCAATTGCAGGAATTGACCAATTTTGTAATATTTGGGTAGTTAACGCATCCCTAGGAAACACAGCCTGACAACGGCCACAACTCATCAACCAACGTTCCCAAGGATGATAAATTGAACCAGAAAAGTTTTCCCAACGTGCAGCTTTTGATTTCCTGGGTAATAGTCCTACTTCATCACGCACATAATACTCTGATTTTGCAGTACCAACGAAAGCATAATTACCACCACTAAAAAAAGCAAATAACAGCGGAACAATATCCCCCACAGCTAAAATAGCGCTGTTGTTACCTAATTTTTTTTGAGAACCCACCCAACCACGAACAGCATGAATTTGATTGAGGGTAAGTTGCACCAAACCGCCACGTACATCTTTGAGCAGCTGCTTGCCATCCATGTAAATAAAACCACCAGATGGCATAGTGCGTACTGAACCAATACAGGGGATACCTAGCTCTTGGTAAGCACGCCCTTCACCGACTAAAGGTAATGCAAAGATATCTGGGGGGTTTTCTTGTTGTTGGAGTTCCTGTAAAATCCTCACAGCAATCATATCTTCTCCGTGACCATTACTTAAAACAAGTACCTGGAAAGGAGAAAAACAAGAAGCTGCATCTGGCGATAATTGGGAGATATTACTCATAAAAACACGGGTAATGGGAAATTATTGCTGGTAAAGAAAATTTACCAACTATAATCGGGTCAGAAACAAAATATTAAAATTAACTGTTGGTTTGGGCAAGATCTGCTCATGAATTCATTTCAGTACAACTCACTCCCAGTTGATTAGGCTAGAGTATTAATTATGCGACTTTCTTCTGCTGCAATTCTAACTTTAGCTAGTTTGGCAGCTAGCAATCTTACCTTGAAAGCAACAGCTACATCACTTACAATTGCTTCCCCTGCACCGAAGGGGAAAGCTGTCCTAACAGTCAATGTTGCTCAAGGGTTGGTAGGTGAGATTAAGTTTCGCTTTATTAATAAAGATGGTCAAACCCTTGATAGTCAGGGTAAACCCGTGGTCGGACGTACCCACCCAGATTTCCTCAGACAGCAGTTACAACTCAAGTCTGGGCAAATTTTTCGAGAAAATACTCTGCGCCAAGATATACAACGGTTATATCTTACTGGCTTATTTGAAACTGTGAATGTTGCCCTCGAAGGTGATAGCCAAACAATTAATTTAGTTTACGAACTGAAAGAATTTAACACCGGTACTATTAATTTAGGTGCTAGCTTTAACTCTGACGTGGGATTATTTGCCACCTTAAGCTATCAAGACCGGAATTTTGGCGGTATTAATGATAATTTAGGTGTAAATGTGGGTCTAAGTCTTCATGATTTGCAGTTTAATACTCAGTTTACTAGTCCTTATCGTGCCACGGCACCTGATCGCTTAGGCTACAAAATTAATGCTTTCCGTCGCCGGGAGATTTCCCCAACTTTTCGTAAAGGTGTGACACTACCCAATGGTGACAGAGTGCGGGAAGCCCGGATTGGTACTGGTATCAGCTTCCAACAACCCCTGGATAATTGGGATACCACTTTGGGATTTAACTACACTCGCACTAGTATTCGCGATCGCCAAGGTAATATTACCCCAACAGAGGCACGGGGCAATAGCCTCTCCGTTAGTGGTACTGGTATTGATGATTTGTTTACAGTATCCTTTCTGGCCATACAAGATCAACGAGATAATGTTGTTAATCCTATTCAAGGTTCTGTAGTCAGACTTAGCACAGAACAATCTTTACCACTTGGTCAAGGTAATATTGCCATGAACCGCTTCAAGGCTAACTATACACAATATATGCCCGTCAAGTTTTTTAACAGTAATAGTACACAGCCACAAGTATTCGCTGTGAATTTTCAAGCTGGTACAGTAATTGGTGTTTTACCAGCATATGAAAGTTTTAACTTGGGTGGTTCTAATTCGGTGCGGGGTTATGATCGAGGGGACTTGGGTAGTGGTCGCACTTATGTATTAGCTAGCGCCGAGTACCGGTTCCCCATTGTGCCAGTATTGGGGGGTGTAGTATTCGCCGATTTTGCCTCCGACTTAGGCTCTGGTAGTACTGTATTGGGAGATCCAGGCGGGATGCAGGGTAAACCTGGTCATGGTTTTGGTTATGGCGCTGGAGTCCGTATTGACTCACCTCTGGGCTTAATTCGGGCTGATTATGGTATAAATGATCAGGGCGAAGGCAAACTCCATATAGATATAGGACAGCGATTTTAAGGGCATCCTCTCAGGTCTACTGTATGATGAGAAAGATGAAGGTGTTAATATAAGCGGGAGGTTTTCCAGTTCCACCGTTGAACATATAGCGGTTTTCACACAGATGAGTTACAGAATTATCTGTGTTCATCTGGCGATTTGGAATTGCCGGAAGACCCTAGAATCAGCAATATCTGCTTAATCAGCACTCAGATTCAACACTTTCTATGTTAGCAGGCACAACTTTGCAAGGTGGTAAATATACCCTAGTTCAGGAAATAGGGCGCGGTGGCTTTGGCATTACCTTTAAGGCTAATCATAACTACTTAGGTCAGGAGGTAGTGATCAAAACTATCAATGAACGGCTGCGTCAACATCCTGATTTTGCTAAGTTTGAGCGCCAATTCCAAGATGAAGCCAGAAGATTGGCTATTTGTATCCATCCTCACATTGTCCGCGTCAGTGACTTTTTTGTAGAAGCTGGACTACCTTATATGGTGATGGAATACATTCGTGGCTATACTTTGGGAGAAGCATTTGTATTACCGGCTATACCCATCCCGGAAGCCACCGCAATTCATTATATTCGTCAAATTGGCTCGGCATTACAGGTCGTACATAACAATGGTTTGCTGCACCGGGATGTCAAGCCAGATAATATTATCCTGCGAGAGGGAACTCAGGAAGTAGTGCTGATTGATTTTGGCATTGCTCGGGAATTTAATCATGGTGTGAGGCAAACTCACACTGGAATGGTTTCTGAGGGCTATTCTCCCCTAGAACAATATTTAACCCAAGCACAGCGTACACCCGCTACAGATGTTTATGGTTTAGCCGCAACTTTGTATGCTTTGTTGACAGGACAGGTTCCCCTGCCAGTATTGTTACGCGATCGCGAAAAAATGTCATCTCCTCGCGAACTGCAACCGCACCTGAGTGCGGCAGTGAATGAAGCCGTCATGCGTGGTATGGCCGTAGAACCTCAATTTCGTCCGGCAACCGTTGCAGAATGGTTGCAATTATTACCAGTATACAGCATGAATGCACAGCGAGCAGTGACAACTCAGACAGTACCAACTGTAGTCTTACCTGTGCAGCAGCGGCAAAAAGTTGTCCCCAAACGGCAAAAAAAGCTATCAAGGTCTGAGAACCAGGGTGCTGCTCGAATCTTCGTAGCTCTAACTGTAGCACTTGTTGCAGGCACAGCAGGTTTTGGTATTACTAGGATATTTTCTAATTCTCGCACACAGTTATCTTCACCAGAGCTATTTGAACAGCCCACACCTGAGCCGGAACCAAAAACACCATTGGGTAATGCACCATCTTCATTGGAGAAAGAACAGATTAACAGGAGAGCAAATCCCCCTATTTCCTTACCGCGTCGCTCTGTACCCGTGAGAACTCGTAGAACAGTCCAGGATGATGTTCCCGTGGTTCAGAAGCAAATTCCAAATACCAGTAACACCACTTCCACCGAAAGTGCGCCCCCACCCATATCTACTCAGCCATCAGTCACACCTAGCACTACTCCCACACCACCATTAGTGGAGAGATTACGAAAAATCCGTGATGATCGTGAGGCTTCACAGCAAAAGGGTTCCCAGGATAATACTTTACCGACTATAGGTAAAGATATGGCATCACCCCCCCCCGTGAGTCCATCCAATCCCACCATCAATATCCCCACACCGCCAGTGGAAACTCAACGGTCAACTCCTCCGCCTGTGGAAGTCCCAACTTGGGAAAACCAGCCGAATTAATTATCTATAGAAACCAAAAATCCACCTAAACATCTCAGGGTTTGGTGGACTTGTGTTTGGTTTTTAGTGGATCCGAGCAGAGTCGAACTGCTGTCCAAATTGGGTATTGACCCCCCGCTCATTCACAGGTTTAGCCTTTCTGACCCTCAAGGCGGGAATCGTTCATTATCCCGAACGTAGGATGCTCTGATTAAGTCTTAGCTAACAAGCCAACCAGAGAACACTTGTTAGAGCGTCCGTTGGGGGTTGGTCTCTAGTCCTTAACGGAGTCAAACCAGAGACGCTCGAACCTGTAAGAGGTTATTAGGCAACTGCTACTGGAGCAGGCTTACGAGCAAATTTAACGATGTTATTCGCATTTACTTTTGTTTTGAGCCTTTGATTTGCGAGAGGAGACTCACTCTCGACCTGAATCACAGAGTAGCTTTCGCCAACCTGTCGAAACCGTTACGGACCCATGAGGTTTATATTCTAATTATAATACGCCGTTGGGGAAATGTGTTGAGAGGGAAAAATTTTTCCGCAAATTTTGAGATGCTTTGATGGCGGAGGTTCTGGGGGCGTAGTATGACCATCCCCCAGCAGCAGTTAAACATCTCTACTGATTTTCCTGAGTGGCAACTTGAGGGAGCCCCATACTGTAGTTGGTGACGCGAGCAGAAAGATTATAGCTGATTTCACCTTTTTGTAGGAGCGATCGCAGATAATGCTCCAAGTCTGAGCCAATGCGACGTAAGTTATAATCTGTTAAATCTTGACCGCTGGAAGCTTCCACCAGTTCATCAAACTGGCGATAAACCTTTTGTAGAGTATCTTCGTTCCAGTTGAATTCGTTATCTGGGTCAATATCTAAGGTCAAGACCTGATTACTAGGAACCAGTTCGCCATCCCGGTCAATTTCTGCGGCAAAAATTCGGATATGCCGGGTTGTGGACTTAAGCAGCATCGGGTTGTCCATAGCAAGGTGTAAGGTTGGGTTTGATTACACTGAATTGAAAGTCCCCGGCATCAAATACAGGGGGACTGTTGGTTTAAGCGGTAGGGCAGGTTCACATATATCACTGACCATGAACGGGGATATTAATCAACCACCCTCCTATCCATCATTATAGACTCATGTTTGGGCTGAAATAGCTGCTAATTCAGGGCTGGGTCAAGGTAGTTTGTTGTTGCATGGATGTTCTTAATATGTGTGAACTAACCCACCCTGTGTCATTCGTTGAATCTTTTCCGGAATTTTCAGGTGAATAAAACGTACATGAACTAATTCCAGGTAATCATAGTAAAACTAGCCCTATCTTTAAGAAAAACCCACAAAACAGGTATTTATTTTCGGTAAAAATACTAAAAAAACTGTAAAAACTACAACTATTTTTCTAGGAAAAATGAAGTTAATGTAAAAAGTTTGAAAAAGCTTGAATAAGTTCTTACAGAAACTTTATTGTATAAGAGATCAAAAACTGAATAATAGTTATGGTTTAAACAAAAGCACATTTAGGTCAGGAAGATTACGACTTATACCTGGCAGTGTGTCTAGAAAAAACACAGGAGAGTGAATATAAAATACAACGGTTGTGGATTGGAGAAAGGCTTTTAACTCCAGTATTATGGATACAAAAAAAATATAAAGAATTGTGGAAGGGGATATAGTTCCTCACCCTCATGACCACCCAGTAACCTAATCCTCAAAATTATGAACTCGAAAGCATTACCACGCCAGATAAATAATATCGAAGTAGGCGTTTATGAGTGCGAAATTCATCTCAAGTTCCGGTTGATTGAAGAAAAAAGTCTATTAGGCGATCGCGAGCAACTCTTACAGGTATTGCTGGATGCATTGACAGAAGGCTCAGATGAGTTTCTGGAGATGCTGCAAGCATCTGTTAAGGCGCAGGAAGTGTCTGAGTTCAAGGCCTCACCACAAATGCGCCGCCAGTTGATGCGTTTACGTAATGCGGTTGATAATAGTCAATACTCTGAAGGCTAAAAATCTTCGGTTGTAATTGAGTAGTTGAGCATAGATATTTAGCTTGTATAACTTTATTCCATGGGCACAAGCTAAAGTTTACTCTAGTCTTTGAGAAGCCGAAAATAGCATCTACAACATCATAAATATTACCGTTTGCACTACGAAAACAATGGAGTTGTCAGTACAAGTGCTTTAATCAGGGTTGTGCTTCGATTTTGATCACAAAAAGCGTATTCATGCTGGAGACTCTCAATCTAGGGGCTAGTGTGAAGTCACAATACTAGCCTACATCCCCAATCGCCAGTGTAATTTCTATTGAGCCAGACCGTGTTCCAATGCAAAGCGAACTAACTCAGTGCGGCTATTAGTACCAGTTTTACTAAACAAACGACTGACGTATTTTTCAACATTACGGACACTGGTTTCTAAACGTCGAGCTATTTCTTTGTTCATCAACCCTTCAGCTACCAGATTTAAAACACTTTGTTCTCTGGGAGTTAAATCAATTTTAAAAGGGACTGGGGACTGAGAGATGGCAGTTCTTTGAGTTAACAAAGCCTTAATTTGAGCAATCTGATGAGCGAGTTCAGCAATATCAATGGATTCCCTCTCTTCACCGGTGGTCGTAGTCTTAGCAGCTCGACGCGACAGTAAGTTCTCGACTATCGCCACTAACTCATCCGGGTCGAAGGGCTTGGGTAGGTAGGCATCAACACCCGCTTGGTAGCCCTGAATGCGATCGCCTGTCATCCCTTTAGCAGTTAAAAATACAACTGGGACTGTTTGAAACCGCGGGTCTTCCCGCAGTTGTCTAAGGAACTGATAGCCATCCACCAGGGGCATCATCACATCAGAAATCACTAAATCAGGTATATTATGCTGCATCAAATCCCACCCTTCACGGGCGTTACTGGCAACTTGAACGCTAAAACCACTTTCTTCTAAGTAGTCTTTCACTGCTTCCCGCAATCCTGGTTCATCATCGACCAGTAACAATTGTGCTGACATTTAAGTTTCCCTGTGTTAACCTGCTATATAAAACCTAGACAAAACTAGACTTTACTTTCTACTTCAACGGGAGCATGGGAGCAGTTATCCCTGGTGTAGACTTTCACGCCTTAGCCAGGCGCGATTGTGTTCCAATTAAGTTTCTGAAAAATACTACCACCATCATTGCTTGGTTTTCGCGTCGGCAATAGTCTCAATTCAATACTTGATATCACCGTATTATATATCAAGTAGTTGATTTTTTACTAAAAATATATTGATTTTTGTCAATATAAGTATAGTTTTGTCTATAAAATTGTCAACTTAGGACTTGCTCTTTCCAATTTAGCGAAATTTGCTAGGTATTGGGTAGGATGCTACTACTCCCCATACACATAATCCGGGGCTAAAATTTTAAATTTCTCATACTGGAACCGACAGGTTGGTTAGTTTGGGGGGCTGGAGGTTGAGCGAAGTTCTCCCCCGAAAGTGCCGCGATCGCCCCAGCATATTGGGGATCATTGCGAGTCCCAAATAAATCCGGATTGCTAGCCAGCTGACGCTGTTGTGCTGCTGTCAAATTTATCTTAATATCTGGGACAATTCCCTTTTTATTAATATCTGTACCTTTGGGGGTGTAATAGTGGGCAATGGTCACCGCCAGACCTGACCCATCTACCAGTTCATGAACAGATTGCACCATTGCTTTGCCAAAAGTTTGACTACCAATAACTACAGCCCGGTTATTATCCTTGAGCGCCCCGGTCAGGATTTCGCTAGCACTAGCCGAATTACCATCTACTAATATTGCCAAAGGTCGCCGAGTGAGGGCGGTGCGATTGGCGTGAGTTAGCTCACTCCCCCCCGCACGGTTGACTGTGCGGACAATCCCGCCATTATCCAACCACATTCGGGCAATTTCAATGCTGGAATTTAACAGACCGCCAGGATTTCCGCGCAAATCTAAGACAAAAGCATCGGCGTTTTGACTGTTTAAATCTCGAATGGCTCGACGCATTTGGTCCGATGTATGGCCACCAAACTCTCGCAGGCGGATATAGCCAATGCGGCGATTACCTTCTTGTTGGAGAGTATAATGCACCGTAGGCACTTCAATTGTGGCTCGTCTGATCTGTAAATCAAAAGCACCGCGCCCTATTCTTCCTAATCGCAGGGTTATGGGAGCACCAACTTGACCGCGAATTAACTCAGATGCCTTTTCTACTCCCATTTTATCAGTAGTTTGGCCATCAATTGCCAAAATCTCATCCCCTGCTTTGATCCCTGCTTTGAACGCCGGCGAGTTGGCGATCGCCTCTACAACCGTAAGGCGGCGAGTTTGCTGATTCACTTCCATGCGAATCCCAATCCCAGAGACTTCCCCTGATGTTTGCCTGGCGAGAGATTGATATTGTTGGGGATCCATAAAGCGTGTGTAAGGATCACCCAGTTTTTGTAAAGCTTCGCGAATTGCCACATAAGCTTGTTCATTAGAAGAGTACTCTTTGCTTAACAAGCTCTGCCTAGTCGCTAGCCAATCTTGTTGATTAAAACTGCCATCAACATACTCACGATTTACCAATTGCCATACC
The DNA here is from genome assembly GCF_029891665.1 of Anabaenopsis sp. FSS-46. Classification (NCBI taxonomy): domain Bacteria; kingdom Bacillati; phylum Cyanobacteriota; class Cyanophyceae; order Nostocales; family Nodulariaceae; genus Anabaenopsis; species Anabaenopsis sp. FSS-46. The sequence continues at coordinate 19,512 of NZ_JANQDG010000092.1, forward strand.
TGGTCAACTAACGCTTTCGGACTATCTTCAAAGGCAGCCAGAACGCAGCGAGTCCAACCAGAGCCAAATACTGAAACAGTGGTAGTTGTGGCGATCGCTCCCCCAATCAAGACTAATTGGAGTGGTGAGTAACCTTTCGCAGATTGGTTCATGTATATCAGTGGAATATAGTTGTTTTATTTACACTTTAGCAATCAGACTCTTGAGACGCTTTTCACTCTTTATTCTTTTATGGATCTCACCTTTACACTCTATATTCTTGTTTATAAGATAGCACTTTCTTCGGGGGATTATAGGTTTTTTCGAGATTATTTAAGGAAGCAATGATTACCGACCTCAGCCACAAAATGGTAGCAGTTTATACAAAAAATACCTGACTCAAAAATCCCTCTCGGTCAAGTGTTTACACCCAGGATCTTTAGCGCCGGTAAATCCTCATAATTGTAGACAGAGGAACCTCCGCAAAATAACTTTGCTGAAATTGTTCTTCCCTGATAGAGGCTAAAAATCTTTCTACAGATGCGTCGTTCATAATTTCTGAGTGGGTGAAGGGATTCCAACTAATTTGCAGCTGACTGTCTTGTGTAGTCACTCTGAACCCCAAATACTCTAAAGCTTCGAGTCCAAATAATAAGGTCTGGTCATGGACACCAAGTTTTTCTAAAAGTTGGCGGTGGGTGACTGGTTGATTTGTCCGACTGACATATTTAGCAATCCCAACCAACGTTAGCCAAATTTCCTCGGGTGGTTGATGCAGGGGTTTCGACCAGGCGATCGCTAATTGTTGATGATTAGAGAGCGATTGCTTTAAGCATACACGTAAATCTTCCCACTGACTAGGACAATCTCTAATTAGATGTGGTGAATCCTGATTATTCAAAATCGAGTATTTCTGATTACGTAAATCTATTATTCTATCAGTATTAACACTAGCCATGACTGAGGTAGCGGTTGGACGCACAGCAATTAATCTGATTTCATAACGTTTTTTAAAAGTGTTGTAGTCGAGTTCAGCAATACAATCACACCTATCTGGCGGTAACTCATCTTGATAGTGTCCCCACCAAACACCAGGAAACGTGGTTTTAGTGGACTCATCCCGAATATTAAAATCAGTTTTAATGTATTGTACCTTTTTTCCTCTGCAATCCTCCTGATTACGATGACAAGCATTTTCAAACCAGCAATTTTTAATTAAAAGTGTTGGTACAGGGTTTCCCATCCCACAGGGTTCTAGTAATTTAAGTTCCCCAAATAACTCTTTGCCTAAATCAGCCACAGTTACCATCAAATCCGCTTGCACAGTAGGTGTAAGAGTTTTTCCCCCTAAAGATTGTCGCAGATGTTGATTAATTGCCTCCGTGAATAAAGGAATATTCTCCGGTAATAAACTCAACCCAGCAGCAAAGGGATGACCTCCAAAGCTCTGTAACAAATGTGCTTGCTTTTTGACTAACTGGTATAAATCAACAGAATTCACTGAACGGGCAGAACCACGGGCTAATGAGGGTCTTTTTGTGTCTTCACCGAGTATCTGTGTACTTAATAAAATTGTGGGACGGCCTGTTTCTTGGGCTACTTGTCCCGCAACCAAACCCAATACTCCCGTTGGCCATTGGCTATCTTCCAACACAATCACACTGGTGGTTGATAAGTCTATCTCAGAGAGTTTTTGTAATACTTGGGCTTGTACATCTTTCTGTAAGGACTTGCGACGGGTATTAGCTAGTTCCGCCACTTCGGCTAATTGATCACAATATTTAATTTCTCGACTAGTTAATAACTCTACGCACAAACTAGCATCGCCCTGAATGCGACTAACAGCATTAATCCGTGGACCCAGACCGAAAGAAATATCTGTCGGGCGATCGCCATTTTTCTGGCATAATTCTAATAATCGCCCTATACCCGGCCGTCGTCGTGCTGTCGGTGGTTGTTGGAAGTCTGCCTGTAATCTTTGAATACCTAATTGTGCTAAATAGCGACAATCTCCACTCAGCTGCACCAAATCCGCAATTAATCCTACAGCAACCAAATCCCATAAATCTGTTAATGGCTCTTTGGGAACATCGGGTAAAGTTTGGTATAGTGCTTCTACCAACTTAAAAGCTACCGCCACCCCGGACAGATGAAATAACTGATGTTGACTTGGTAAATACCGGGGGTTAATAATTGCCGTCACTGGTGGGCGCTGTTCAGGTAAAGTGTGATGGTCTGTAACTATAATGTCTATACCCAAGGTTTGAGCATAAATAATTTCATCTATATTAGTACTACCTGTATCGCAGGTTACAATTAACTTACAACCTTGTCGGTGTAAATTATCGATTCCCTGATAATTAAGTCCGTGGGATTCCGTGAAGCGATTGGGGATGTAATAAATTAAGCGGGTATTTTTAGTAAAGAACTGTCCCAAACCATCCCATAAAACAGCAGTAGCAGTAATGCCATCAGCATCAAAATCTCCCCAGATAGCAATTTTATCATTGTTATTTAGTGCTTGTTGCAGCCTAGCCATAGCTAAGTGCATTTCTTCCCCAAACTCCAAAGGACTAGCTGGGTGATAATTCTTATAGTCAGCAAAAGCCGCTAATTTTTCAGCGTCCTTAATTCCCCTTTGCCACAATAATTGTGCTGCATACAATCCCCTTGATTTTGGTGTATACTGCTTCACCATATAGATAAACCACTCAGGTGGTTGTTCAGGTGTTGAAAGAATCCACTCCATAGAATTAGTTAAAAATTAATAATTATATAACTTAGCGAAAACAACTTACAATTATGTAAACTAAATTCACAACATCGGGTTTATCTGTGTTAATATCTAGTTGATTAATTCTTATGATTTAGAGATATTCATTCATCATTGATCAGAGTTTCATTTACCAGAGGATTGCAGATCACCTTATTCACAAGTCCATCAGGTTTAACAGCGCGAATTGCAGGACGAGTGCGCCTGTAACCGGCTCTTTCCGCCTTTTGATGTTCATAATCAATGAGTCTGCCATAATGTTCATGCTTGCTTAAATTCATCGACAAGAAAATATGCTGGCGGATATTGCCAAATCCTTTACGGTTAAAAAACTTGACAGCCGGATTATTAGTAGGGTCTGTATCTACCAGCATGAAACGCGCCCCATCTTCAATCATCCTGGAGATAACATGATCAACTAACTTATCTGCTACACCCCGACGCTGAAATTTTGGATTCACAGCTAACCATAGTATATAACCATAAGTCCAGGAAGCTTTAGTAATAATAGTTCCCAGAATAAACCCCGCTAACTCCCCATCTGTTTCCGCAACTAGACAATATTCTGGGTCTGTATTGTAAAGTCCAATTACCTCCCATTCGTCCCAGGTGCGATATAAATAAGGATATAAATCGCTAGTAAATAACTGTTCTCCCAGGTGGTAAACAGGGGAAATATCATCAATACCTAATTCACGAACATAAATCAAATCAGTTTCATCAAAGCTTTTCATATTACAATCTCCCTATAATTCATAGGGTTACTTCTTGAATATTGGCAAGATTTGGTAAATTCTGTTGATGTTCTCCCCCGGCTTGTGTCCGTTGGCAAAGTATGGCAAAATGACAATAATTACAGGTTTTACTATTTTCCGGTACTTGTGGAAATGGCCTGTTTCTCTGGTAACCTTCTAGCCAATGGGTTAATTTATTTAACAGTTGAGTAAGTTTTTCGGCTGTGCGCTGGTGCTGGGGACTGTCGTAATTAAATTGAATATTTTGCGGTTCACCTTCCGACTGGACAAACCAGTAAGTCATAGAAATATTTTGGGGTAAATAGGCGCTTGTTTCAGCCAAAACATATAAATAGAGACGTGTTTGCCAATTCTGTTCTAACTTGCGTTTATTTGGTGGTTGAGGATGGGTTTTCCAGTCGATAATGTGCGCTTTGTCAGCGTCTGCGATCAGTAGATCATAAATAACCGTGAGTAAGTAGTTTTGAATTTGCAGCGTGCGATAATGTTCGCCTTCACGGAAGCTTAGGGGTACGGTGGGTGTTAAAAGTTCTGGTGCTACATTGGTCAAACCTGATATCCAGCTTTCCAGTCGAGTATCTGCTTGGAGGAACCCAGCAATCGGTAAACCCATTTCTCGCTGTTGCATTAGCAGGTGAAAGCGACTACCTAAAACTTGATGTTCCTGATGTTCGGGACTGGAGGGAGAGTGAAGTTTTTCTAAGTAAACTTGTTGGAATTTACGCGGACAAGTTTCTAGTAAGTTGAGATGTGCTTGGGATAGGTGTAATAGTGGAGTTGTTTCTGACGACATTCTTTTATTAAAACACGAAGACACTAAACCAAGAATAAATATGGGTAAAAATCTTGTGCGTTTCCTGTTATCCAGGCTATGTCAAGCGAAAAAAATAAAAGGTGAAGGATGAATTTTGCCTTTGGTTTCATCCCTCTACCTTTTTATATACCTGATGCTTATTTAATGTTAGCCCGTGCGTCCTTCACTGCAGCAAAGAAAAATAATCCCGTGAGTGGAATGCTCAATCCGAGGATAATGGCAGTTACCTGAACACCTAAATCTGGTTGTCCAGAGGTAAGTTCAAATACTGAACCCACGGCGGCGATCGCTGTGATGCAAGCACCACCTAGAAATAAACCGCTTTTTGGAGTATACACTATTATTCCTATGTGAAAATGTTAACAATTGCTCACTTTTTTATCTTACTTGACCATGGAAGTACCTAAACTATCCACAGTACAAATTTTTAATTATTTAGTTCATAGTAGCATGAATTCAGTGAAGGAATGATCAGCAAAACAGATTTTAGCGAACCCCTATGCTACTGGTTTCACCGACTGATAGGAGAAGCCATTTTTCGATAACTCCTGGGCTAAACTCAAGGAATTTTCCACCCGGTCTACAAATACTACCCCATTGAGGTGATCCATTTCGTGCTGAATGCAGCGTGCGAGTAGATCATAGGCTTTGAGGGTTTTGGGACGGCCGTATTCATCTTTATAAGCAACTTCTACGGATTCGGGACGTTTTACCTCTAAATAAACATTGGGAATACTCAAACAGCCCTCTTGGGCGACGCATACTTCCTTACTGACTTGTTTAATGGTGGGGTTAATCAATACCAGTGGGGGGTTAGCAGGGTTATCTGGTTCACAATCAATCACAATGAGTTGTTTATGAATTCCTACTTGAGGTGCAGCTAAACCAATACCATCGCTACTGTACATAGTTTGCAGCATTTCCCGGATAAGTTTACGGATTTCATCGTCTACTTTAGTAATCCGCTTGGCATCTTGACGCAGGACACGATCGCCCAGATAGTGAAGTTTTAAGGGGGGATTTTTTAACTTTTTCTTCTCGACAGCAATTTCAGAAGGCATGATAATCAATGACTAAGTTGTGAAAATTCCTACCGTTTTAATTCTATCAAAACATAGTGGGAGCGTGATCACCCCTACTCTTTATATAGCAGATCAAACTTAGTGTATGGCTTTTGACTAGGAATTTATCCTATTTTATACTTCACACCAAAGAACAACGACATTGTAGCGCTTGTTTAAGTAAACTTTGGTACTCCTCATCCTTAATCCCATAAGCGCCAAATCTAGCTAAATGGGGGTTCATCATTTGAGCATCAAACAGTAGAAACTGGTTTTGGCGCAATCTTTCCACCAACTTAACCATCGCCACCTTAGAACCTTCAGGAACGCGGTAAAACATCGACTCACCAATAAAAGCACCCCCAATAACAATTCCTAGGATACCCCCAGCCAGTTGGTCACCTTGCCAAGTTTCAAAACTATAAGCGTAACCATTCTGGTAAAGTAAGTAGTAAATCTCCTGTAACTCCGGTGAAATCCAAGTAGTCTCGCGGTCAGCACACCCAGCCACCACGGATGGAAAATCACAGTTAATGCTCAGGGTAAAACGCTCTTGATTGAGAACACGCTGCAAAGACCTAGGGTAGCGAAATCGCTCATCTAAGGGAATCAAAGTGCGATCGCGACTGCTGTACCATCCCAGGCCTTTGTTGTCATCAGCCATGAGAAAATAACCTTGAGCATAACCCCGAACAATAGCAGCGATATCGTATTCCATAATTTCAGCAAGCAAAAAAACCCTCAGCGTACCTTTGCCTTTCCCTTAGCGTTCCTCTGCGTTAAAAAAAACATGACCGAAGCAATACCACCCATTACCCTACCACCTTCCAACAACCCCGATCTTGAAGGTCAGTGGTTGCAAGACCGATTATTAAAGTGGTTAGACACAGAATTCCTCCCCGAAATAGTCAATCAAAAAATTGCCCACAGGGCGGCACAAATTTTTGTCCGACAACGCATGGAAGGAGAGAATGACTTAGGATCTCTAGTTATAGCCATTGTTACAGAGATGCAGGCATTTGATTTTTCTAAAAGTTTCTATGGAGAATTTGCGATCGCCAACGCCGTCAGCGATCTACTCTTAGATAGTCTAGGCATAGACCGTTGCTGCGGAGAATAGTTTAGTCATTTTCTCCTTCCAGGAGAAAATGAGCAGTGACTACCAGCTAGACTTAACCACACCCGGTAAAAGACCTTCATGGGCCCATTCCCGGAACACATTCCGAGACAGACCAAAGTCGCGATACACACCCCTGGGACGACCAGTTACCCAGCAGCGATTGCGGTGACGAGTCGGCGCACTATTCCGGGGTAGCTGTTGAATTTTCCGGTGAATTTCCAATTTATCCAAGGGAGATTCCGCACTTTTGAATTCTGTCAATAATGCTTCTCGCTTTTCACTATACTTTTCTACCAAGTTGGCGCGTTTTTTTTCGCGCTCAATCATACTCTTTTTTGCCATAAATTCTTTAACTGGTTTGCAGACAGCATTTTCTATTCTATCGTGTTTTCAGACTTTCTCGAAATAAATGTTTTCTCACCAGTCGGACATAAATCATGGAGATAGCAAGCTTCGCAGAGGGGAGAACGAGCCTTACAAACAGCACGACCGTGATAAATCAAACGAATTGACCAATTTTCCCAATCCGGACGGGGTAACAACTTCATTAAATCTTTCTCAATCCTCACCGGGTCAGAAAATTTCGTTAACCCCAAGCGTTGGCTTAACCGCTTAACGTGAGTATCAACAGTCACCCCTGCATTAATACCATAAGCATGAGCTAAAACTACATTTCCCGTTTTTCGCGCCACCCCTGGAAGCTGTAATAATTGCTCCATTTCCTGGGGAACAACAGAGTCAAACTCCTTGACAATCATCCGACAAGCTGCTTGAATATTTTTGGCCTTATTTCTGTAAAAACCCGTAGACCGTACTAAAATTTCTAACTCTTCTAGGTCAGCATTGGCCAAACTAGCCGCATCTGGAAACCGGGCAAACAAAGCTGGTGTAACCTTATTCACTCGCTCATCAGTACACTGAGCCGAAAGAATGGTTGCTACCAGCAATTGTACTGGAGTAGAGTAATTCAAAGAGCAAGTTGCATCTGGATAAAGACCCTGCAACCGGGCGAGAATTTCTAACGCCCGTTGCTTTTGAGATGAGGATTTGCGGGTAACACTCACTGGAATAACTTTTGCACCCAATCTAACTGGGAGGTTAACTGACTAGTTTCTTTAACAATCAGAAAAATTCCTAGTCCCAAGAGTAACATTAAACCAGTTTGCATCACACCCTCTTGAATGCGGTTAGGTAGTGGCTTACCTCGTAAACCTTCAATTAGCAAGAATGCCAGTTGTCCGCCATCTAGAGCCGGTAAAGGTAAAATATTAATAATTGCCAAGTTAATACTGATTAAAGCAGCAAAAAAGAACAGACTACCTGTATCATTTTGGGCAATGCTAGAACCAATTTGGACAATTTTAATCGGTCCTGCTACCTGACCAGCTGTTTCGCCAAAGTTGGTAATTAGTTGGCCAAAGCCTTGAAATGTCATGGTAACCAAGCGCTGAAATTCACTACCACCAATATTGAAAGCTTGTGCCAAATTCTTCACAGGACGGCGAATAACTTCACCATTGGGAGCAAGTCCCACGCCAATACTACCTCCAGCTGGCTTCTCCTCAGGAACTACATTGACAGTTAGCCTTTGGTCGCCACGGGCAATTTCTAGCTGTACAGGTTGACCGGGACTATTTTTGATAATATCCCGTAAATCTTCTATTTCCTGTAGTGCTGTGCCAAATTCCCTGTAATTAGCCGCTAAAATCACATCTCCTGGTTTAATTCCAGCAGATGCGGCCACAGAACTCACCTCTGGCGCTAGTTGTTGAATTAAAACTCCCGGTTGGCTACTTTGTCCTATACCAATGAGACTTACCTGACTTACCAACAAGAAATAGGCAAAGATTAAATTGGCGATCACTCCCGCGCTAATGACAATCGCCCGATCTAAAATTGGCCGGTTACGCAGCAAATTCGGGTCATTGGGGGGAATATCGCTATCAGGGTCATCATCGGGGAAGCCCACAAACCCACCTAAAGGAAAGGCGCGGATAGCATATTCAGTTTGAGAACCTTGGTATTTCCAAAGAACAGGGCCAAATCCTAAAGAAAAGCGGTTAACGAGAATACCTTGAGAACGAGCTGCGGTAAAGTGTCCTAACTCGTGTACCAAGATCAAAACAGCCAAGACTGCGATCGCTGCTAAAACTGACATAGAGCTTAGTCAAAATTCGGATATATCATTCTTATTCTAATAGTTAAGGAATGGCTAAGGACTTATAGTAGGGTATCTGTGATTATGTGACAAGTCCGGGATCTAGTAATTAAACCCCACCCAGCCAATTAAAACATCTTCTCAACAAACACCTTTGCGAACCTTTGCGCGTACTTAGCGACCTTTGCGTTTAAAAACCAGACAAAAAACTCGCCCCACGGTGGAATAACCTATAACATGGTAACTACTCACACCACCTAGGGTATCTCCACCAAAAATGACAGCAGCAACCCCCCAAACCCTAAATAAATTCGTCAACTTTTGTCACCAACACATCAAAGGACAAGAAAAACAAGAAGCGCAAACATTCTTAGACCGATTTTTTAGAGCCTTTGGACACCAAGGAGCCTTAGACGCGGGGGCGAAATTTGAAGAACCCATTAAAAAAGGGAGTAAAAAAGGTAAAACCGGGTTTGCTGACCTAGTGTGGAAACCCCGCGTATTAATTGAAATGAAAAAACGCGGCGAAGACCTAAGTAAACATTACTCCCAAGCCTTTGATTACTGGACAAGATTAGTACCCCAACGCCCCAAATACGTCATATTATGTAACTTCGATGAATTTTGGATATTTGACTTTGACCTTCAGCTAGATACACCCGTAGATCAAATCTCCCTAGAGCAGCTACCAG
>NZ_JANQDG010000093.1:0-44743 GCF_029891665.1 Anabaenopsis sp. FSS-46
CCTGTGGCTGTATTGGGTAAGGTAATATTACGGCTAATGGTGTAACTACCATCTGCTGCTAAGGGTGTCTGCTCCCCAATATATACATCTGTGACATAAGTATCCGAGTAATCATATATCTCATCATCTGAGATGTAAATATAATCCCGCCAATCTCTTTCTGCTGTTACTATTCCCTGATTTTTTACCGTCCAGGATACCTCTATAGTACTACCTATGTTACCTGATGCTGGTGCGGTGGCGGCGGTGATGACTAAATCTGGTAAATCAACTTCGTTGATGGTAATGGGAACTGCAAGGGTATTATTAGTCTCATCTGTTTCATATTGTCGGTTGTAGTAGTTGTAATCGTCGGGATTTGTCACTACTAGCAGATGATAATTACCCGCCTCTATATAATAGGAAATGGATATATTACCTGTTAAGCTGTAACTTCCATCTATTGCCAAGGGGCTATTATTACCAGCCCAAAAACTGGACAGGAAGTAATCGCTATCATCCCATATCTCATCAGTGGATAGGTAAATACGATCAGACCACTCCTCTTTAGCTATACCCTCTCCGTGATTAGTTACAGTCCAACTTACTTCTACAGACTCACCCCAACCTGCGGTACTGGTGGAAATGGTTGCTTCTGTGACTATTAAATCTGGTAAATCAACTTCGTTGATAGTAATGGGAACTGCAAAGGTATTATTAGTCTCATCTGTTTCATATTGTTGGTTGTAGTAGTAATTGTTAGGATTTGTCACTACTAACAGATGATAATTACCCGCTGCTATATCATAGGGAATGGATATATTGCCTGTTAAGCTGTAACTTCCATCTATTGCCAAGGGGCTATTACCAGCCCAAAAACTGGACAGGGAGCGATCGCTATCATCCCATATGTCATCAGTGGATAGGTAAATATAATCAGACCACCTTTGTTGGGTTACCAGGGTTCCCTGGTTGGTCACAGTCCAATCTACTTCTACAGACTCACCCCAACCTGCGGTACTGGTGGAAATGGTTGCTTCCGTGACTACTAAATCTGGTAAATCCCCCTCGTTAATTTCAATCCCTTGAGCCAAAACATTATTAGTAATATCCGACTCCAATCGGCTATAATTGGCATTTGTCACTACCAACAAATACCCACTACCTGTAAACCCAGGGGGAACTGTGACTGTCTGTGAAGCTGTATAACTCTGCCCAGGAGCTAGTTGTTGATTATAGTTGCTATAATAATCACCTACAGGTATATCATTCTCATCAAAACTCTCGTCTAAGGAAAAATAAATCCTATCGCTCCACCCATAGTAGTTTGTCCCAGTTGTCTTACTACCTTGGTTAGTAACAGTCCAGGATATTTCCTGAGTTTCCCCCCACCTCACAGATTCCGCCGCCGTAATTGAGGTGACTACTAAATCCGGTAAATCACCCAATAAATCAGAAGCACTGACCTGTACTGCTTGGACTGCTAGATTATCTTCTCGGTCTGTCTCTAATTGGTCACTATAATTATTAGCAATAACAAAAATATATCCAGTTCCGCTAAATCCGGGGGGGACGGTAATTTGAGCAGAGCCAGTGTAACTCTCCCCTGGTGCTAATACCCCGCCTTCGTATTCGTAATCACCTAAATAAAAGTCATTGCCCAGTTGGTCATTAAGTGAAAAGTAAACCTCATCATACCACTGTCTTCTCCTGGTTGCTGTTTCACCTTGGTTGGTGACCGTCCAAGAAACCTCATAGGTTTCGCCCCAAGTTACCTCTGTGGGAATTGTCAGGGAACTAATTACTAAGTTGGGTTGGTTGGAAGCACTAGTTACCATAGATAAATCACCTTTTCTCCAAATATCTGTGAGCTACAAAAGTCAAGGGTTTCCGCTACTGCTTAAGTTGAAAATGTAAATTTAATCAGTTACTATACGGGGGCTGTTTTTGTTATAGGCGATCGCACTATTTCCGGACATTGGAGATATCCGCACCAGATGTTAATCTAGTACTTTGTAATTTTGTGAAACTGCCAAGGGAATTATTAGCCAGTAGTATAACCTATGACACTTCTCAAAGATCCGCTCTGATGTCAAAATTAAGTAAATTTTTTTAAATAAAACTTTTGGGAAATAAAAAAGGGAACAGGGAACAGGTAAGGAGTAAGGGGGAAATTGTTGTCTACTTCCATTCGCCAGGGAATAAATTCCCTGTCTAATAGCTCAAGTCCACTGAAAGTGGACTAGTGGGTTACCTAGAATACAGTTAATAACCATTAAGGGAATAGGGAATGGGGAATGGGGAATGGCTACAATAGATTAACGTTGTAGCCGATAGTGTAAAAACACCTCTTGCTGGACTTGATGCACTTCTAAAAGTTCTAACTTGGGGGCTAATTGTGATAAAAATCCCTCACCCTCTACTGGTGTAGGCGCAGATGCACCACCTAAAATTAGTGGACACACTGTTAACCACATTTCATCAATTAAATCTAATTGCAATAGAGCAGCTACTAATTCCCCGCCCCCTAATACTGCTAACCGGTTTATGTCTAGGGATCTAAGGTGTAACAAAGCAGCAGATATGTCTACATTGCCCGTGGGTGTATCAAAAATGAGAATTTGATCAAATTTAGCAGGACAACCCTGTAAGGCTGTTAACTCCTTTGTGGGTGCTGTCTGCTGGGTTTTTGCCCAAGCATCTGCTCCCGTGGTTGTGGTGAGTAACCAGCGTTCAATAGGCTGTTGGAAAAACCTAATTTCCGGATGAAGTTCGGCAGATTGTGTAAGGACTATATGAACCGGCTGGGGGGGTTTACCCTCTTTCATTCGTTGTTGCAGCAGAATTGGTTGTGATACGGTAAGTGTTGTACCGTAGGCGCGAATAGTGCCAGCACCTAATAAAACGGCATCAGCAGCAGCGATTTGTTTTTCCAGGTGTGCTTGATCAGCTCCTGAGCCAAAACGAGCAGGCGATCGCCTAAAATCTGCTATCTTGCCATCTGCACTCATGGCCAAAACTACTATAGTATGAGGACGATGTTGCATTATGGGATGAGTGTGATATTTTGGAAATTTTACTTGTTAGTGAATTGATTTGCTAAACAATATTTGCCTACGGCTACTATTGAGCAATTTCATAATATATCTATATCTATATGCAACAGCAGTCACATTCACATTTACCCCATAAGAGTTTTGATATGTCTAATTTCTGGTTATACGTTCAATATTTGCGACTTTTGGCAGTTGACAAAAACACAATTATAACTTAGCAGAATATCTCTTTGAGCTGTTCTAATTGCACATCGTTAATTTTGTGGTTTACAGATGCGAAGTGAGATACTCGATGGCTAAGGCTCGTCAATCATCCTTTCGACGTATTTTAGTAACAAGAATTTTGCTGTTGTTTGTCCCGGTGATATTGCTCGGGGAAATCGTGGCTTTGAATAAAGCCAGATCTAGCCTATTAAAAACCGCCGGCGAAAATCTTACAGAGAGTGCTGTTTTCAAAAGTGAAAAAATAGCTAATGCGATCGCTACCCTCAAAACTCACTTACTCATTCTGAGTCAAACAAGAGTCATTCAGTCCGGTTCCTCAGCCCAGGTAGAAAAATATCTCACTGAAGTAGCAAAACAATTACCAAGTCACATTGACTGCTTACAATTAACTAATATACAAACAAGTAAAATTATTGCCAGTAGCTGTGGTGAGCAACCAATTACCGAGTGGGAATCATCTATTGAGCAGCAAACAGGAGAAATTAATATACAAAAAATATTACCGCCAAAATCAGGAACCACAGGTCAAATAAATCGGGGTAATCAACTGCAACTGCTACTATCTACCCCAGTCAACAACCCCACAGGGCAAGTCCGATATACATTGAGCATCAAATCAGCACTATATAAACAAAGCACAAATCAACCGGGTTCCTTAACAGGCTCTACTATAGTAATTTCTGAAAATGGGATAATTTTAGCACACCCATCAGCGGAGTTAGTTGGTAGTAATATTCAAGAACACCCAGATGCTGGCCAACTGCAAGCAATTGTGAAAAATGCCGTAGCGGGACAAAGTAACTCCGTCAATTTAGCTTCTCAAGAGGGTACAGAATTCATCGTGGGTTACAGGGCTATTGCTAATCCCATCACAACACAACCGGGGAAAAAATGGATAGTTCTGGCTGTAACCACTGTAGATAATGCCCTCCTAGGTTTAGAAGAAATTAAACTCATCCTGATTGTTTTAACAGTTGGTTTGATTGGTGCGAGTTTGTTAGTATCCCTATATCTAGCGCCTTATTTAGCCACTCCTGTAGAACAATTGCGAGACTATGCTCTGCATCTTCATAGCCACCACGCCGCACAACCAGTACCGCGAAATTTCCAAATTCGGGAGTTTAACCAACTAGCCCAAGCCATAGACCAAATGGTTGAGAGACTCAAGGCCTGGGCCGAAGAACTAGAAAATGCTTGGAAAGAGGCAAAAAGTGCTAACCAGATCAAAAGTCAGTTTTTGGCTACCACTTCCCATGAGTTGAGAAATCCACTTAATGTGATTATTAATTGTGTGCGGGTGGTGCATGATGGCTTGTGTGATAGCCGGGAAGAGGAAATAGAATTTCTGCAACGTGCCGATGAAACAGCTATTCACTTGTTAGGTATTATTAATGAGCTGCTTGATATTTCTAAAATTGAAGCAGGTAAGCTGTCAGTAGTTACAGTACCTATTGATCTGCGACAAATACTGCTGGAAGTGATTAATTTACAATCAGTAAATATTCAAAACAAAGGTTTGCAGTTAAAAACCGATTTAGGTACTGATTTGATTCCTGTCGCAGCAGATGCGGTAAAGTTAAAGCAGGTGATCATTAATATCATTGGTAATGCCACTAAGTTTACCGACCAAGGAAGCATTACCATTGCTACGGCCATTTCCAAATCTGGTCAGAACAAATCTCAGGTAATAATCAGCATCACAGATACAGGTCTAGGGATAGAACCTACCCAGCAGCACAAACTATTTCGCCCCTTTGTGATGTTAGATGGAGGAACCACACGCAAAGTTGAAGGTACGGGGCTAGGATTAGCTATTTCGCGGAATTTAGTCGAAGCGATGGGAGGTAGTATTACTCTGGAAAGTGCGGGTATAAACAAAGGCACGGCTGTCAAGATTACCTTGCCGATGATTGATAGTGCTTTATTAACTGGTGCAGCTGCAAAAGAAGGCGTGATTGAGACTTCTGGAGGTCAAGATAACGGCATTATGGGTTACCTGACTCGCCATTAGGAAGTCAGATATATCGTTGTATTCACGGGTTTTGTGGGGGAGAAATAGCTAAAAAAGCTACCTTGGCTGCCGCTTGCTCCGCAGCTTTGATTGAGCGTCCTTTACCTTCACCTAGTTTATTGTCATGAAGCCAAACTTCTGCGGCGAAGCGCTCTTGATGTGGATTCGGTTGATTAACTTCCCTGACTCGATACTCAGGTAAAACTTTAAATTCTGCCTGTGTCCATTCTTGGAGAGCTGCTTTGTAGTTGAGTCGGGCTGGGTCGCGGCGAATTTCCGTGGCTAACTTTTGCCAGTGAAAATCTAGCCAAGGGCGAATTAATTCCAGGTTGTTTGTGCTCAGGTACAAGGCACCTAGAACAGCTTCAAAAGCATCTGCTAATCGTGATTCTTGACCAATTTTATCACTGGTAGCACTACCGACCACAAGTAAATATAACTGCAAACCATATTCTCTTGCTAGTTGAGCCAGGATGCGATCGCTCACCAAAACTGAACGAATAGCAGCAAAATCCCCTACTGGACAATCAGGATATGTTTCCCACAAAACTACCGAGGCCGCCAGTCGCACCACCGCATCACCGACAAACTCCAATTGTTGATAATTTGCGGATTCAGAAACACTAGGATGAGTCAGAGCCAAATCCAACAGTTCCCACTTAATGGGTAAACCTGGTGGTAAACCTAACTTTCTGACTAAACTTTCGAGCTGTCGCTGACGACGTGGATAAACAAGTGTCATTAAACCGGATGGGGGGCTGGGGAATAAAAAGAGGGGAGAGAGTCGGACATAAGCCGGGTTCTGTTCTCGCAGACTGTTAAAAAACACCTTTGAGGGCAGTTATCTATCTGGGACGCTTGTTACCAAACGCCTCTAGCGGCTCTAATCATTGGAAACTGGTAAAAGACCAACCTTAGTTTCCTTTCGCCTTGCTCCCAACCGGGGTTTACCGAGCCACAACCTCTCGGTTGTGCTGGTGCGCTCTTACCGCACCTTTGCACCCTTACCTTTAAAAAAAGGCGGTATCTTTCTGTGGCACTATCCTCGCGATCGCTCGCACTGGGGGTTATCCAGCAAGTTTGGTCTTTGGGGAGCCCGGACTTTCCTCAAACCAGTCACTGTAACTGATCTGCAACCGCCTGCGCCTACTCTCTCCCCAACTCCAGTGTAATCCGGGATGGCACAATGTGCCTGGTTTGGATTACTTATTTTTTCTTCCAAGGCAAAGCATAAGTCCAGGGTACTTTTCTAATAGTGAAAGGACAATTGATAATACAAGTGGGGGGGATATCCACACCCGGGGCTAGACCCACACGTAATTCAGAGATGCGTAACACTAGCTGGAGTGAAAATGTCAACTCCTTTCTTTCCTTCATAAAATCGTTATATAACTTTTTTTGCGGTCCACCACCTTTACTTAGTGCTGTGATATTAACTATGGGTTTGGTAGCAGAGTAGGTTCCTGTGGCGGGGTCACGGTCAAAAACATCTTCTGCTGTTACCGTTTCTGAAAGAGTTTTCTGGGGAGCAATTAGGCTAGGACTTTGTGGTACACCTAAGTCACGGGTTAAATCAGGTGATTTGCGAATGACTCGACGTGATTGCTTGCTATGTTCCACCACTAAAGAGCTATTGTCCCAGTCTACATATATGGCAATATTATCAGATTTATTTTCAATACTCAGGGATAAATCTTTAACGTCATCTACGGCATATAAGGATTTGAATTTAAAAGAAATCCCCACTTGGTCGAGGAGATTTTGTTCTTTGAGTTGTTGATCAACCTCTGCTTTTTGAAATTCAAATTTTACTTGATCATCAATAGACTCAACCATACGATTAAAGACGTAAGCAACGCCAATAATATAGAGGGTCAAAATAACTAAATTTTGGTCGCCACTCCTCATAATTCATTCCCTAACTGTTTACAGTTTTAACCATAGGAATCATCTGATCAGTATACCAGCGTCGCGCCTGCCCACTAGTGCCGCCAGACTGGGAGATGAAAAAAAACAGTTTGCCTTGCTCAGACAAACTGCACCAGAAAATATTTACATTCAGCAACACAGACTAGAACATACCCATACCGCCCATACCGCCCATGCCGCCCATACCGCCCATACCGCCCATACCGCCCATGTCAGGAGCAGGACCTGCGGGTTTCTTCTCTGGTTTTTCGGCAACAATGGCTTCAGTCGTCAAGACCATAGCGGCAATAGAAGCAGCATTTTGCAAAGCTGAACGGACAACTTTCGCAGGATCAATGATACCGGCAGCAATCAAATCCTCAAATTTGCCAGTAGCAGCATTGTAACCAATATTGCCATCGCTTTCCTTGACTTGAGAGACGATCACAGAACCCTCTTCGCCGGCATTATCTACTATCTGACGTAAGGGAGCTTCTAATGCGCGTTTGATAATATCCGCGGCAATTTTTTCTTCTTCGTGAAGGGTTGCTTTGATGGGGTCTATTTTCTTAGTCAAGTTGATCAGGGTTGTACCACCACCGGGCACTATCCCTTCTTCTACAGCAGCTTTAGTGGCGTTGAGCGCGTCTTCAATGCGTAGTTTGCGGTCTTTGAGTTCGGTTTCTGTGGCCGCACCCACTTTAATGACTGCGACACCGCCTGCTAGCTTGGCAATGCGTTCTTGGAGTTTTTCGCGATCGTAGTCAGAATCAGTTTCTGCCAATTGCTTACGAATTTGAGCAACTCGGGTTTGTACCTCTGGCTTGGTCTCACCACCAGCCACAATTGTGGTGCTTTCCTTGTCAATGGTGATTTTGCGGGCAGTTCCGAGCATTTCTAAAGTAGCAGTGTCTAGACTTAAACCGATTTCCTCAGAAATCATCTGTCCATCGGTGAGAATCGCAATATCTTGTAACAACGCTTTGCGGCGATCGCCAAATCCGGGTGCTTTGATAGCAGCCACAGCCAGGACACCGCGAGCTTTATTGACTACTAAAGTTGCTAAAGCGTCTCCTTCTAAGTCTTCGGCAATAATCAGCAAGGGTTGACCCAGACGGGCTACTTTTTCCAACACAGGAACTAAATCTTGGATGCTGCTGATTTTTTTGTCGGTAATCAGGATGCGGGCGTTTTCAAATTCTACGATTTGCCTGTCGTTATTGGTAATGAAGTAGGGAGAAATATAACCCCGGTCAATTTGCATCCCTTCCACTACTTCCAGTTCGGTAGTCAGGGATTTAGATTCTTCCACAGTGATCACACCGTCTTTGGTGACCTTTTCCATGGCTTCGGCAATCATTGCGCCCACTTGTTCATCATTACCGGAGGAAACAGTGGCCACTTGGGCGATCGCACTTCCTTCTACTGGTTTTGCCAACTTGGCAATTTCTTGTACCAACACTTCAATAGTTTTGTCGATCCCCCGCTTCAAGCTCATGGGGTTAGTACCAGCGGCGACGTTCTTTAAACCTTCTCGAATCATCGCCTGTGCTAAAACTGTGGCGGTGGTGGTTCCATCACCAGCGATATCCTTGGTTTTGGATGCCACTTCTTGAATCAGTCTTGCACCGGTGTTTTCTAAAGGATCTTCTAATTCAACTTCTTTGGCAACTGTGATCCCATCATTAACGATTTGGGGCGCGCCAAATTTTTTTTCTAAAAGGACGTTACGACCTCTAGGTCCCAAGGTGATTTTTACCGCGTCAGCTATGGCGTTAACACCTTTCTCTAGCGATCGCCGGGACTCTTCATCAAATGAAATAATTTTTGCCATGTTTTATCTCTCTAGTCCTTCCATTAGACAATTTAGCACTCACTAGACTAGAGTGCTAATCACCAAACAGTTCAGATTATAAATGCAAATTCCCAAAATTGAGTAATATTACAGTTGATACTCATATAAGACAATGGCAGTAATGCTTGAATTGGGGGATGAATCTAGACAACTTTCTTAAGTCCCTCGGCATTGCCGACCCTAGCGGTTCCGGCTGGTTGGCAGTAGTGTTTACGTTTCTTTTGGCTTGGCTGGTCACCTGGCGTTTGATTCCCACAATACGTAAATTTGCCTTGCGGGTAGGTTGGGCTGACCAACCAAATGCACGACGACTCAACCAGCAGCCTTTACCCAATGCGGGTGGTTTAGCTATTTATGCGGGAGTGATTGCCGCTATGGTACTAGCTAGCCTGTTACGACCTATTGCCCTGCAAAGCGTCTTGGCTCAAGTCCTAACCATTTTACTAGGAGGTTCCATCCTAGTGCTTGTTGGTTTTATTGATGATCAGTTCGGTTTACCGCCCTCTGTGCGCCTGTGGGCACAGATTGTCACGGCATTGTTGCTGTATGCCAACGGCATCAGCATTGATGTTGGATTCAACACGCCCATAGACTCGCTATTTTCCATGGCAATAACGGTACTTTGGGTAGTAGGTATCACTAACGCCATCAATTTGATGGACGGTATGGATGGATTGGCTGGGGGAGTGAGTTTTATCACTGCCATGAGTTTGTTAGGGGTTGCTGCCCAATTTCCCAATCGGGCGGCTGCTATTTTAGTGCTGGCAGCTTTAGGGGGTGGAGCTTTGGGCTTTTTGCGCCATAACTTCCACCCCTCAAGGATTATCATGGGTGATGCTGGTGCATACTTTTTTGGTTATGTCCTAGCTGCAACTAGTATTTTAGGTAACCTGCAACAAAATACAATTTTTGCCCTCGGACCGACGATTTTATTTCTCATATTGCCAGTATTGGATACTACACAAGTGTTTATCCGCAGGTTATTGGCAGGAAAAAACCCTCTGAGTACCCCAGGTAAAGACCACATACACCACCGCTTACTCGCCTGGGGATTTTCCCAAGGCCATGCTGCCTTGACTCTGTGGAGTATCACTTTAGTTTTTAACTTGGTGGCCATGAGAATACAAGGCATGACTGTGGTGGTGATATTGACCACTGCCATTAGTATTGTCATACTCTTGAGCTTTACCATCTGGCAAAGAACCTGGAGTCACTCATGATTACATTACCATGCCGCCATCAACGTTAAAGACTTGTCCAGTAATGTAAGCAGCCGCAGGATCAGCAGCGAGGAACCGCACCATACCAGCTATTTCTTCTGGTTGACCGTAGCGACCCAGAGGGATATATTTTAAAATATCTTCGGTGTTGCTAAGTTTACTGGTCATGTCTGTGGCAATAAAACCAGGAGCAACGGCATTAACTGTGATTCCGCGAGAAGCGAGTTCTTTGGCGACGGTTTTAGTAAAGCCGATGACCCCTGCTTTGGCGGCGCTATAGTTGGCTTGACCTGGGTTACCCATTTGTCCAGCTACGGAGGCAATATTAATAATGCGTCCAGAACGTTGTTTGAGCATGATTTTACTGGCGGCGCGTGTGCATAAGAACACACCTGTCAGGTTGAGGTCAATTACTGCTTGCCAATCTTCTGGCTTCATGCGTAAAAGTAATGTGTCGCGAGTAATACCGGCATTATTGACAATAATATCAAGGCGCTGAAACTTTTCTATGGTGGCGTTAAATAATGCCTCCACTTGCTCAACCTTTGATACATCAGCTTTTAGGGCAATAGCCTGACCTCCGGCGGCATTAATTTCTGCGGCTACAGTGTCAGCGGCACTGCTAGAACTAGCATAATTAACTACTATACTCGCTCCTTGTTTAGCTAGTTCTAAAGCGATCGCTCGTCCAATCCCCCGTGAAGCCCCTGTGACAATTGCAACTTTACCCTGCAAGGTTTCCATAAATTATTCCTTTTGCTTTTCAAATAACCGCGCTAATAATCTTATGGTGATTTGTGCTTATAATTGCAGGATTTTAGAGGATGTTTGATAAGTCATGATTAGTGTATCAAGTATTGTTTGACCCCACCCTAACCCTCCCCTTGTAAGGGGAGGGGACTGGATTTTATTGTTTTGGTGTGTTCGGTGTGTTACCCATTCCTCATTCCTCATTCCTCATTCCTCATTCCTCATTCCTCATTCCTCATTCCTCATTCCCTGTTCCCTGTTCCCTGTTCCCTGTTCCCTAAGATAAAAATTACCTGTTTAATACTTTCCAAACAACCTCTTAGATTTAATTGCTTGCTGATCCGGATATCTATACCTTTGGGAAGATGGGGAAATTGAGCAACAATAAAAACAAAATGATGATATGCCGATTCTTTAAGGTACACATTACCATTAAAAGCAATCAATAAAGATTTGGTGTGTGTCACATGGCGACAAAAAAACAATTCAACAGTTTTGAAGAGATGTTATCTGGTTCTGATGTACCAGTATTAGTGGATTTTTATGCTGATTGGTGTGGCCCCTGTCAGATGATGGTGCCAATTTTAGAGAAAGTTAATGCTCAATTACAAAATCGTTTGCGTGTTGTAAAAATTGACACTGAAAAGTATACAGTGCTAGCAAATCAGTACCAAATTACTGCCTTACCAACATTGGTACTATTTAAGCAAGGTCAGCCAGTGGAGAGAATTGAGGGAGTGATGCAAGCAGAACAACTAGTGCAACATCTGCAAAATTTCATTTAAAACAGATTAAGTTATGGAGACGCACAATTGTGCGTCTCTAGATATTAAAAAACATTAATTTTTAGTCATTAAATGTTAAGATATAAAACATGGATTGCATGCAGAAACATTGTATGTAATTTTACTTAAATCCTGATTTAGCTAGTAATGCTAGGACATCCGTATATTCCCTATGAATAGGCATTTAATCGCGAAAACAGGTAGTATAGTTTACCTTCATAGCCAAATATTATGTAACTTTCATGTGAATTGGGAACATACAAAACCATAAAATAGGATGAAAATTGGGTAGACCTCCCCATATAAAAACGGGTGCTTTTACCCTATTCACAAGGGCAATTTATTGACGAAGATGGAAATGTAGGATGGGCGGTAATCCCAAGCAGCAACTATGGAATATTTATATTACGTGGCAAATGCCAGTATAACCCTGAGAATTGTACAACATCTCCACACCAGACCTCAGATGCCAGTTTCTTTCGTCACCGTAATTCATCAAATTGATGGGTGGGTGGTGAGAATAAAATTAAGAGAGGAAGTTTCGCCCCAAGAGGATGGGGACTTTCGAGCTTTTCTCAATGAATTAGGAATTAGGTATACACCACCAATGCGGGTGCAAATGGCACTTTGGAGTTTACAAGGGGGACAATGTCCCGTAGAGGTAATGCGCCGCTACCAAGTGGCCATAGTTTCTCATGGTCACCCTGAGAAAGAAGAAATTGAAGCCTTCCGACAACAATTTGTGCGAGGATTGGGTTACTGTCCGGAAACACTAGCGTAATTGTTAATTCCAGACCATCAGCCATCAGCAGAACAATCAAAAGCTGCTCGGAGATATTCTTGCAAATAAAATTGGTATCCATCTGCGGATAAACTAGCTAAAGGTTCTGAGGTCAATGTCATTCCAGTCCGCTGTTCTGAGATTTGCTGACGGTGGACAATGGCAACATCAAAGCGACATGGCCAGTCAGCCTTGTGAGGATACTCAGCTAAAAATATTTTGGCCGTGCGCCAAATTTTAGCTTGCTTTTGTGGCGTGATGGCACTTTTACCCCCTGCATCCCAACTTCTGGGACTACGGGTTTTGACTTCGACAAATGCTAGTTGGGGTAATTGGTCAACAAACAGACCACCTTCACTACCTAGCTGTTGCTCCTGAAACTGGGCAATAATGTCGATTTCCCCCCAACGGCTGCAAAAACGACGATGCAAAATAGTCCAGCCCCTAGACTGTAACCATTGTGCTACTAGGTCTTCTCCTAATTCACCAATATCGGGATAATGAGAGAAAGGAGGTTTAGCCATTGGTTAAAAATATGATGAATAATAGATTAAGTAAGGAAAATTGGGCCAGCATACTCGGTGTATTGCTTGGGGTCGTGGTGGGCATGATAATAATTGTAGGGTATACGCCAACAGCTTTAGCCCTAGAATATAACAAAGAGATTTTAATAGAGTCTGACTTTTCCGGACGTGATTTAACAGACTCTAGTTTTACTAAAGCTAATCTGCGCCAGAGTAACTTTAGCCATACTAATTTGCGTGGTGTCAGCTTTTTTGCGGCGAATTTAGAATCGGCAAATTTGGAGAGTGCTGATCTGTCCTTCGCTACTTTAGATTCAGCTCGACTGATTAAAGCTAATTTGACCAATGCGATTTTAGAAGGTGCGTTTGCTTCTAACGCTAGGTTTGATGGTGCGATTATTGATGGTGCTGATTTTACTGATGTTCTGCTGCGTCCGGATGAGGAGAAAAAATTGTGCCAACTTGCCAAAGGTACTAATCCCGTAACACGAAGAGATACACGGGAGACATTGTTTTGTCAGTAATTCGCTTTTCAAAAGTTAAAACTTGGTGGTTCTGTGATATGAGAAAATTAGAAATTATAAAAATGTCACCAGACAATTCATGCAGTTTTAATTAAAATGGCACAACATCAGAAGTCAACAGTCGTGATTACTGGCGCTTCCTCTGGGGTGGGTTTGCAAGCCGCGAGAGCGCTTTCCCAAAGGGGATGGTATGTAGTGATGGCCTGTCGGGATTTATCCAAGGCGGAAAATGCTGCTAAGTCTTTGGGAATGGAGCCGGACAGCTACACAGTCATGCATATTGACTTAGCCTCTTTAGATAGTGTTCGGGAATTTGTCAAGGACTTTCGCGCCAGTGGTAGGTCTTTGGATGCTTTGGTTTGCAATGGGGCAATTTATATGCCTTTAATCAAGGAGCCATTGCGCAGTCCAGAGGGATTTGAACTGACTGTGGCCACAAATCACCTGGGTCATTTCCTTTTGTGTAATTTGCTTTTGGAAGACCTGAAAAATTCCCCATCTACGGAGCCGAGGTTGGTGATTTTGGGAACTGTTACCCATAACCCCAAGGAGTTGGGAGGAAAAATTCCACCGCGTCCAGATTTGGGCGACTTGAAGGGTTTTGCCCAAGGGTTTAAAGATCCAGTCACGATGATTGACGGTAAGAAGTTTGAACCGGTGAAGGCTTACAAGGATAGCAAGGTGTGTAATGTGTTGACTATGAGGGAGCTACATCGGCGTTATCATCAGTCACACGGGATCACTTTTAGCTCGCTCTATCCCGGTTGTGTGGCGACGACTGCTCTGTTTAGAAATCATTATCCTTTGTTTCAGAAGATTTTCCCAGTTTTCCAAAAGTACATTACTGGGGGCTTTGTGTCTGAGGAGGAGGCTGGCGATCGCGTGGCAGAAGTGGTGAGCGATCCTGCATATAATCAGTCTGGTGCTTATTGGAGCTGGGGAAATCGACAAAAGAAAAACCGTAAATCATTTCTACAAGAGGTTTCTAATGAAGCCAGTGATGATGACAAGGCTGAACGTCTGTGGGATTTAAGCGCCAAGTTGGTAGGACTAGCTTAGGCTTTTGCTAAGTTGAATCACAGATGAACAAAGTTCATCTGTGGTTTTTTATTGCCATGGGTAAAATTTATTCAGTATGGTGACCCATAGGCAATTTTCAGGATGAAATTACAGCAAATCTGTAATGGGAAATAGGCGTTGGCTCTCTAATTCCTGTAGTCGGATTTTTTCGGTGTAGAAAGATTGGTAATCTGATTGTGATCCGGTTTTTTCCCACAGTTCTAAGAAGTAACGATAGCGTTTCTCTGTAAATACTCTCTCCATCACAGCCATGGCTGCTTGGACTACTTGGGGTGTCCTGAGGATGTCTTTCTGAGTTTTTTCAGTCAGATGAAACAAATGGGAAATTACCTCAATTGGTTCTGATAATTCTAAATATTTATTTTGTAACCTTGATATTAAATCTAGTTCATCTCCGGTTAATTCCAAAATTTTTTGCCATAATAATCGATGGTGGGAAAGGCTAAATTCTAAATTCCTTGCTTCTAAAGTCTGCAAAATAGCTTGGCGCTGCTCGGGACAGTGCAGATAAATTCTTAAGAGTAAAGACTCTGCTAATTCTAAAAGACTTTTATCCCCTGAAATGGGAGAGGGGGTAGGTTTGGGACTATACCATTTTTTCTGAGGGGGTAAAGCTTTATTTGTTATAACTCTAGTGGGCGCAATTTGAGTTAAGAGATTTTCCACCCGTAGGGGTATGAGTCTGGTGTCACCTAAGCTGAGGATTTGCGCACAGTGAGAGATGTAATAATTTCTTGTATCATTATTATCTATATCTTTAAGTAATTTAACTATCTGCTGGCTAACCTGCTGAAAGTCGGCAGCTTGTTTTAAGTCTCGATTGTGAATAATTTGCTGAATCTGCCAATCCAGCCACAGTGGGGCGGTTGCTAGCAGTTTTATATACTCTTCTGGTGTATGAGTATATAAGTATTCGTCAGCATCTTTACCATCGGGAATATTGAGAATCTTCAGCTGTACTTCACCTTTATATGCTAGTGCGGCTATTTCCCCAATGGCGCGTTCAGCAGCGATATTACCGGCTTTGTCAGCATCAAAGTTGAGTATTAATTCTTTAGATTCGGTATAGCGTAAGATTGACCGCACTTGTTCTATACTTAAGGCTGTACCCAGGGAAGCCACAACATTAGTAATACCAGCAGCATGGAGAGCGATCGCATCAAAATATCCTTCCACTACCACAGCTTGATCAGATTGGGAAATTCCCGTTTTAGCTTGATCAAGGGCGAACAAAGTTTTACCCTTATTAAAAAGCTCGGTGTCTGGCGAATTTAAATACTTTGGCTGCTCATCAGATAGGGTTCTAGCACCAAAAGCAATTACCCTCCCTTGAACATCGCGGATAGGAATCATCAAGCGATCGCGGAACACATCATAATAACCGCCTCCTCCCTGACGCGGCTTAATTAATCCTGCTTTCTCTAATAATTGTACTGGGTAGTGTTTATCTTCCACTAGATAGCGATGTAAAGTTTCCCACCCTGATGGTGCATAACCTAAACCAAACCGCTGAATTGTTTCCTCTTGGAGTTGGCGATCGCGTAGTAAATATTGATATGCTTTTTCTCCCAGGCTCTGTCGGAGAGCGTGTTGATAAAACTGTGCCGCAGAAGCAAGAACCTCATACAACTTTTCTCGTAAAGAAATGTGACGTTGTAATTCTTGACGTTGTTCTGGGGCGAGAGTTTGGATAGGTACTTGATAACGTCGTGCTAAATCTAACACTACTTCCGCAAAAGACTGTTTGCCCAAGTCCATTAAAAACTTGATAGAATTTCCCCCGGCTTGACAGCCGAAACAATAATACATTTGCTTAGTTTGACTGACTGTGAAACTGGGGGTTTTTTCATCGTGGAAGGGACACAAGCCCACAAAATCCTTACCACGCTTGCGTAAAACCACGTACTGTGAAACAATATCAACAATATCAGCACGCTGTTTAATTTCCTCAATTGTATCTGGGTGCAAACGGGGAATTTGCATTTTAGTTCATTATTTTGTAGTCACTAATAGGTATTATATTGTTACTCCAAAGCCAACAATCATGTGTAAAATTCTTTGCACTGAATTTTGATAACACACAGTAACTAAAGAATGGGACGTATTTTTATTTCCGCTGCTGGAGGTAAAGCAGCAAAAGGTTTATATACAGGCTCCATAGCAGGTAATATAAACGAAACCAGAGAAATGATTTTGCTGCGGGATTTAATAGTCACAGAATTACGCGCGCAAAGTTGTAACGTTTTAGCGGTTCCCGATGACCTGAGCGCCACTGAGAGTATTGCTTGGATTAATTCCCGGAGCTGTCCGGGTGATGTCGCCCTAGAAATTCATGCTCAAGCTGCTATAAGTCCCACTCTCCAGGGTGCGGGTGTCCACTACATTGCTGATAACCAAGAGCGTCAAAGTCATGGGGAATTATTATTACTCAAGCTTTTAGGGCGTGTCACGCGGTTAGCAAATTGGGGAGTTAAACCAGATACAGACAGCTGCTTGGGGAGTTTGCCATTTTGCCGCCAGATTATCATTCCTTCTTTATTGATGCAAGTAGGCTTTCTCAGCAGTCCAGAAGATTGCTTATTGTTACAAAATTATCGCCGTGATTTTGCCTTGGGAATTGCTGAGGGTTTAATATCTTGGAGTCGGCTAATTGACCGCAGTACTGTAAATGCTGTTGTATCTGACTACCCAGTTATTGATATTCATATTAATGGGCAAAAATATGGTGAGAAAGGAATATTAGTTAATGGTAATTGCTACATTCCGATTAACATAGTAGATCAACTACAAATTGATTTATTAAAGTTAAGAGATGTTCACCGCATTACTTACCATAGAATAGTTTATATTAAAGCTGTGGATTTAAGAGAATTTCACGTTCAAATTACATGGGATACCACAATTAATCTAGTTACTTTACGCTCAAATTTATTAATTTGCGTTGATCAAATAGACCGCATTATGTCAAGGGGTAACACATCGGAAGTAGAGTTACAATTATTCCTGAAAAGCAACCATGAAAAAGCTTTAGTAAATTTTTCACAGATAGCCCAATTGTATCGAGAAGAGGGTAAGATTGAGGGTGTAAACTATGACATTGCTTTCTGCCAAATGTGCTTAGAAACTGAATTTTTACGTTTTGGGGGCGATGTCAGACCTGAGCAAAATAACTTTGCTGGTTTGGGTTGTATTGGTGGTAGTGTTGAAGCTGCGTCTTTTCCTAGCGCCAGAATTGGTGTGAGAGCGCATATTCAACACTTAAAAGCCTATGGGAGTCTTGAACCTTTAGTAACCGAAGTGGTAGATCCACGATTTCGGTTTATCACCCGGGGAATTGCGCCATCAATTTATCAACTTTCTGGGCGGTGGTCAGCAGATTTAGATTATGGTACAAAAATCTTAGCAATCATGAAACGCTTATATACTTCAGCACAGATTTTGTGATGTCACTGATATTAAAGGATTAAATAGCTGCGCCAATTCCCTTGTGACTCCTGATTTTGTTGTTGGGGAACTAGCAAGCGCCAGCTCTTACCTTCTTGCTGAATTTGCAAATAAATTTCAAAAGGTTGTTGGTGTTGTGTTAACTGTCTTTTGGGAAGGTGCAAAATTAAATCGTAGGTTCCCCGGACGCGGAAAGCTGGTAGGTTTTCAATGGTTAGGGGTTGTTCCTGGCGAATTTTTAAATCTTTGATTTCAAAATCGGATAAGTCTAAATCCAGTTTTTGGTTGAGTTGCTGCTGAGTTTGTTCTACCTGGAGTGCGATCGCTTTTTGGACTAACTGAGTAGTCGGTAATAGTCCGATGGTACCACACCCTGTCAATAACGCCAGTAAAATCACCGTCACCAAAAGCCGTATCATATTAAATGCATATACAATCTGTCAGCGATAGTATACAGGAATTTCCCTGGTTAAGGTCTAACAGCTTTAGCGACAAACAATTTCTGAAACACTTGTAGCCTTTGCTGGGGAGGTTCTGGGGTGATGCTCCCCCACAAACTTTCCCAGTAAAAAAACGAAATACCAGTAAAATTGCGATCGCGTACCGTTTTCACCTGTGCTTGAATTTGGGAAATCTTCATAGGACTAGTAGAGGTTCCGGTTAAAATACCAATACTAACCGGTATCCGAGTCCGAGCAAATTTTACTGCTGGTTGTTCTAATTCAGTAATAAAACTCTTTTGATTATTGCGATATACCTGCAATATTAGCTCATCTACTAAACCTCTTCTTACCCAAGTTTCCCAGTCTTGTAAATAGTATTTATAGGCAAAACCCTGTGAATTTGGGGATAGAGATATGACCGCATTAGGTTTAATTGCTTTCACACTTTGATGAACTTTTACCATAAAATCAGTAATCTTATTAGCGCGCCAACTCATCCATTCTGGATTAAACGGGTCACTAGGAGGACTTTTACCTTGATGTTCTTGGCGATAGAGATCAACTGTGAAAGCATCATAACCAAATTCTACAGGCATACCAAAATGATCATCTAATTGAATGCCATCCACATGATAAATGCTGACAACTTCCTGAATTAAACCTAACATAAACTGCTGCACTTCTGGGTGCAGAGCATTTAACCAAGCTTGCTGATGTCCTGAATTATCATTTATTTCCTCTAAAGGAACTTCGTTAGTAGATTTTATCCCTTCCTTTCCCATAGTTAACCAATCAGGATAACCCTTGGCTAATTGTGAATGAGGTGGGGTCATAAAACCATATTCAAACCAAGGAATCACACTTAAATTTTGAGGTCTAGCCAGTTGAATAATTTTTGCTAAAACATCTTGTCCGCCGTGCATGATATTTAGTAAAGTATCAGCATCAGAGCCTGTTACACTTTTAGCTAACTTACTCTTATAGAAAGTATGGCCTCGATTCCACACCACAGGGTAAATAGTATTAAAGTTTAGCGCAGCTAATTGTGTAACAGCGCGGTCAATTCCCCAGGGCAAAAATAAAACGCCACTAGCAACATTAGTTAGCCAAACCCCTCGTAGTTCTGTTGTTATTGGTAAGCTTTTCTCCGATTGAGATCCCGTTAGTAAAGGAAAAGAAAATACTGTGTAGGCGATTACAAATCCCCAACACAGTAAGTAAAAAAAACTACGTTTATTCAACCTATTCATTTATGGGCTTGACTTTGTTTTTTACTGAGAAACAGTTTTATATAGATATCTAACTAACATTTCTCAGGATTATGTGATGATATCCTCAATACAAAACTCACCCTAACTTAAAGCCCAATTAAAATTGTTCCACGCCGGGAAACTGCTTGATATTTACTGAATTTGCGGCCTCCCCACAAGTGCGGGGCGTAGGAAATATTTTACCAGGATTTGCTAAACCTTGGGGATTAAATACCAGCCTGACCCATTGCATAGTTTCCAAGTCAGCCGGGGTAAACATATCTGGCATATAGCATTTTTTATCAGCACCAATACCATGTTCACCGGAAATACTGCCACCGACTTTAACACAAAGCTTCAGAATTTCTCCCCCTACTTCTTCTACTTTTTCCAGGGCTCCTGGTATAGAATTATCATACAGAATCAAAGGGTGTAAATTACCATCGCCAGCATGAAATACATTGGCAATTTTATAACCATATTTTTCACTTAATGCCTCAATTTCTTGGAGAACATAAGGTAACTGAGTCCGGGGGATGACACCATCTTGGACATAATAATCTGGGCTTAAGTGTCCAGCGGCGGCGAAAGCTGCTTTCCGTCCTTTCCAAAGTTTTAAACGTGTCTCTGGGTCACTAGCACTAGTTACATTTCGCGCCCCATTTTGGCGACAAATTTCAATAACCCGTTGTTTATTGACCTGAACCTCCACATCTAAACCATCGATTTCTACTAATAAAATAGCCGTAGCATCGCGAGGATAACAATTTGTGGCGACAACATCCTCAACTGCATTAATACTGATGTTATCCATCATTTCCATCCCACCGGGAATAATTCCGGCGCTGATAATATCAGAAACCGTTGCTCCAGCAGCTTCGACACTGGTAAAATCGGCTAATAACACACAAATTGATTCGGCAGTTTTGAGGATTTTCAGAGTAATTTCTGTAGCGATACCTAAAGTACCTTCAGAACCCACAAATACACCCGTTAAATCATAACCAGGTGTTTCGGGAATTTGTCCCCCTAAATCTAAAATTTCCCCGGTGGGCGTGACAATTTTTAAACCTAACACATGGTTAGTTGTCACACCGTACTTTAAACAATGTACTCCCCCTGAGTTTTCCGCTACATTACCCCCAATTGAGCAGATAATTTGACTAGAAGGGTCTGGTGCATAATAAAATCCCGCCCCGCTGACGGTTTGTGTTACCCAGCTATTAATTACTCCTGGTTGTACGACAATGCGCTGATTATCTAAATCAATACTCAGGATTTGTCGCATTAGGGAAGTGACAATTAAAACTGAATTTTCCGAAGGTAAAGCCCCTCCAGATAAACCAGTACCAGAACCACGGGCGATAAAGGGTACAGAATATTGATTGCATATTTTGACAATTTGGGCAATTTGTTCTGTAGTTCTGGGTAGTAATACCACAGCAGGGCGTTGACGATAACTGGTTAAACCATCGCACTCATAGGTGATGAGTTCTTCACGGCGTTGTACCACGCCATTTTTACCAACTACGGTTTCAAATGCTTTAATAATAGCTTTCCAGTTGTATTGCTTTTTCTCTTGGATGAGCATAGCTTTTTATAGTCAAATGTAGATATATCTTCATTGTTACCAGAATAGCGCTTGCAAAGGGGGAGAGTTACTACTTTTATCCCAGAGTTGAGGCTTTGCTGCTAAACAAATTCCCCTACTCGTCGCCCAACCTTTTCTAGTAAATCAGGATCATCTGCGTTAAACCACTGAATTTGAGGATATGCTTTAAACCAAGTACGCTGGCGCTTGGCAAATTGTCGTGTATGTAGAACAGTTAATTCTTTGGCTGACTCTAAAGAAATTTTACCCGCCAAATACTGGTTAATTTCTTGATATCCCAAGGTATTTAATAAAGGTAAATCAGCACCATATTTTTGAGAGAGATATTCTACCTCAGCCACTAAACCATCAGCGATCATTTGTTCGGTTCGCCTGTGAATGCGCAGCCTTAGTTTTTCCGGGTCACAATCTAGACCTATTTGCAAAATTGGGTAATCTGGGGGGTTCTCTCCTTGCTGCTGGGAAATGGGGCAACCGGTAATGTAAAATACTTCTAATGCTCGTAAAGTCCGCACAGTATCATGGGGATGAATTTTTTGGGCAGCGATCGCATCTACCTGTTTTAACATACCATATAGGCAGGTTTGTCCTAAAGATTCCAGTTGCGATCGCAATTCTGGATGTGGTGCAACCCTGGGAATTTTCATTCCTTGAACAATAGAGCGGATGTACAAACCAGTACCACCAACTAACAGTAGTGGAGACTGAGGTAGGGAAGTAATTAAACTTTGTGCTTGTTCCTGATAGTCTGCTACCGTCATAGTGTCCCTGGGGTCGCAGATATCTATTAAATAATGTGGTACTAATTTTTGTTCTGTAGATGTTGGTTTCGCCGTTCCAATATCAAATTCCCGGTACACCTGACGGGAATCAGCACTGAGGATGACAGAACCTAAACCCCCGGCTAAACTCAAAGCCAAACCTGATTTACCTGTGGCCGTCGCACCACAAATTACAATCAATTTAGTCATTTATCTTAACTTCCCATACTCACCGGTTTCTAGTCAAGCTTTTGTGATAGAATCCTAAAGTTTTTATTTTATTTTTTCTCATAGGTAGTTTCCTAGCCCTTACTAATTAAAATTCATATACTACAGATAATACACAGTGCATCTCAGTAACTGCAAATTTTGAGGCAATCAGTTCACAAAACTTATGGGGTTATATCCCCTATGTAAACTTCTCATAAAAATGGTCTACGGTCCTCATTAACCCTTTTGTGTTATAATTTTGGGGTGTTTTAACTTTTTTGTTTTTGGGCGACTTTCAACCCACGCATCAGGAGAATTTTCATGACGAGCAGTTACAGTGCCGATCAGATTCAAGTTCTGGAAGGTCTGGAAGCCGTCCGCAAACGGCCAGGGATGTACATCGGGACTACAGGGCCGCGAGGACTCCACCATTTAGTTTATGAGGTGGTAGATAACTCTATTGATGAAGCTTTGGCGGGTCACTGTACCCATATAGAAGTGGATATCAATGCTGATGGTTCCGTGACCGTCACAGATGATGGTCGGGGTATTCCCACCGACACTCACTCGCGCACGGGGAAATCTGCTTTGGAAACTGTGTTAACCGTACTACACGCTGGGGGTAAGTTTGGGGGTGGTGGTTACAAGGTATCTGGGGGATTACACGGCGTGGGGATTTCCGTAGTTAACGCCCTGTCGGAACTAGTAGAAGTGACTGTTTGGCGGGATTATAAGGTTCATGTCCAGCGCTATGAAAGAGGTCTACCAGTTACTGAACTACAAGTAAAGCCTGAAAAAGATGGCAGAACCGGGACTTCTGTCAAATTTAAGCCAGATTACCAAATCTTTACTACTGGTATTGAGTTTGATTACATGACTTTAGCAGGTCGCCTGCGGGAACTGGCCTATCTAAATGCAGGTGTCAAAATTACCTTTAGCGACCATCGCCTGGAACTGCTCAAAAGCGATACACCCAGGGTAGAAACCTACGAATACAAGGGTGGAATTAAAGAGTATGTTGGTTATTTGAACCGCGAGAAGCAACCACTACACGAAGAAATTATTTATGTGCATGGAGAACGCAATAATGTACAAGTAGAAGTTTCTTTACAGTGGTGTACTGATGCTTACACAGACAATGTGCTGGGGTTTGCTAATAATATTCGCACCGTTGATGGTGGTACTCACTTAGAAGGGTTAAAGGCGGTTCTGACTCGCACTTTAAATGCCATCGCTCGCAAGCGCAATAAAATTAAAGAGAATGAATCTAACCTCAGTGGTGAACACGTGCGGGAAGGTTTGACAGCAGTAATTTCTGTGAAAGTCCCCGACCCAGAATTTGAAGGACAAACTAAAACCAAACTGGGTAATACTGAAGTTCGTGGGATTGTTGATTCTTTGGTGGGAGAAGTCCTCAGTGAGTATTTAGAATTTCATCCGGGAATCGCTGACTCGATTTTAGATAAAGCTATTCAAGCCTTTAAAGCGGCCGAAGCAGCTCGTCATGCGCGGGAGTTAGTGCGGCGCAAATCTGTTCTGGAATCTTCACCCTTACCAGGTAAATTAGCAGATTGCAGTTCTCGTGACCCAGCAGAGTCGGAAATCTTTATCGTGGAGGGCGACTCAGCAGGTGGGAGTGCTAAACAAGGACGCGATCGCCGTACCCAAGCCATCCTCCCCCTTCGTGGTAAAATCCTCAATATCGAGAAGACAGACGACGCTAAAATCTATAAAAATAACGAAGTCCAAGCATTAATTACAGCCCTGGGTTTAGGGGTAAAAGGTGACGAATTTGACGCTTCCCAACTGCGTTATCATCGCATTGTGATTATGACTGATGCTGATGTTGATGGGGCGCACATCCGTACACTATTGTTAACTTTCTTTTATCGATATCAGCGATCGCTCATTGAACAGGGTTTTATATATATTGCTTGTCCACCACTATTTAAATTAGAACGGGGACGCAATCATGAGTATTGCTATAGCGATCGGGAATTACAACAAAAAATTGCTCAATTCCCCAGCAACGCTAACTATACCATCCAACGTTTCAAAGGTTTGGGTGAAATGATGCCTCAACAACTCTGGGACACGACCATGAACCCAGAAACCAGGAAAATGAAGCAGGTGGAAATTGAAGACGCTGCGGAAGCTGATCGCATTTTTACAATTTTAATGGGCGATCGCGTCGCACCCAGACGGGAATTCATCGAAACCTATGCTTCTAAACTCAATCTCACGGATTTAGATATCTAAGTACTTAGATATCTAAATACCTTGATATAGCGTTGATAACGAAAATGGCGAAAAACCTGATTGTTCATAAAAATATCGCGGTCAGCGGGAAACTCAGCGGTTTTAGCCCTGAGAGGGAAAACTAGGCTTAGACTTTAGCCGACTGCGTAGACGCTGTTTGACGACCGTATCTCAGTGTCTTTACACCATCAGAGTGTCAAATAGTTTATCGGGTAATTCTGCCATCAGATTTCCCCGATACTTAGACCACAAGCTAAAACTCAAGTAATTTTATCAATAGTAATACTCCCTGCTTAAAATTTCCCCGTCGAACCAAAAACGGGGAAATTTTCTTGGTGATTTCTTGTCTGGTCAAATTGTTTGATATAATACATCAAGATAAAATTAGCATAACTATAATTTTTTCAATGGTACAAAGATCACAAAAACAAATTTTTGTCAAGTATATGCCAACTAGATTGTATTGGCACTTTAGTCAGAGTCAAAAGCATCGATATCTATAGTCATCCTATTTGACTTGAGAAATTATGAGTGAGGAAAGGGAACAGGGAACAGGGAACAGGGAACAGAAATTGTTCATGAATCATTTAGGATTGCTATAAATCTAAGTTATGGGTGAAATTCACCCACAAGTTAGAAAAGCATTTGTTATGCTTGAATAGCAAAGCTTAATTTCTTCTACCCAGCGGAATTAGCTCAATATCTTAAAGATTAAATATCGCGTAATCACAACATTGTCCCTAGAGTAAGAGTATTAGATTTAACAATGTTATGACTTACAGCCACGCCGCCGGTGGGTGATCAACCAATAATCTGACTGTTTTATGTTGGGAATTCTGACTGCTTATACCTTCTTGGGATTGCCGGGGTGATGTCTATGATATTACCGGTATAATTTAGAGATTAGTCTACTTAAGTCTAAAATCTGTAATTTTAACTGTTAAAATTCCTCTGAATTGATTAAAATATCGGTGTATACAATAAGAACAGTTTGTCAACTATCATAAGGTAGAAATCTCGGCAGTGCGCTAATGTGTGAATAAGACGAATCAGTCAAATCTCAACTGTTGGTCATTTTGCTGATGACACCACAGCCTTAACTCCCTAGTTGAGGCATTTGGCAGAGCTAAAGTTCCGTGTCTGAAGACAAGCATGATGATTCTGACTGTATTTACGGCGCCAGAAGCTCCGTGCAAATCTAAAAATTGAGTTGTTTATGAAGGAAATGTAAAAATGGGTGCATTAGTATTTCTCGCTTAAGTTAAGATTAACAAAACGGCTGCTATGTAGTTAATGTTGCATATCATACTTAAATGTATGTAATAGCGGGTGTAGTTTCCTTTGAATGTAAACATAACGCCAGTAGAAGGGAGAAAGTTAAAAATTTCAGGGTATGACTACCATTTCTAATATAGTCATCCTATTTGACTTGAGAAATTATGAGTGAGGAAAGGGAACACACCGGAACAGAAATTGTTCATGAATCATTTAGGATTGCTATATCTTTTAGTTATTAGCGGCTTGACTTTCCACAATTGCATCATGATTAACACACAAAAAGAGTGCAATTTTTGTGAAACACGCTACAATCGGAAAAGTCTTTATCAGAAAATATGCCAACATTCATATTACACTCATATTTTGGTTATATGGAGTGGTAGGTTTTTGGGATCAAGACAAATCTTTGTTTAAACTTGGTTAAAAGTTGTATGTCATAGCAACACATATGATTTCTAACTAAAATGAGCAAGTCAGTAATATGACTTTCTACAGATCATCAAACAGTCCTCTCACAGAGGAGAAAAACTTCCGGGAAGTCAGCCTAAAAACCTATTTTCGGTAGTGAAATAGCTCGGTTAATAGAGCAGTAAACACATCTTGAGTAATTGATTCTGCAAGGAGCATGAGGAACGCGGCATGAACCAGGCTAACAACGTACTCGAAAGCATTTATCAGCCTGACCTAGAAATAACAAATCAGCCTGAGCTCGAGTTAGAACTCTTAGTCGAAGAAGAAGAAGAAGAAGAGGACTTGCTGATTAATGATGATGGCGAAGATGAGTTTTTAGAGCCTCAGTCTGATGAGGACGACATAAAGTCTGGAAAAGCCGCTAAATCACGTCGTCGGACACAAAGCAAGAAAAAGCACTACACTGAAGACTCTATTCGCCTTTATTTGCAAGAAATTGGCCGGATTCGCCTATTGCGGGCAGATGAGGAAATCGAATTGGCGCGGAAAATCGCTGATTTACTGGAATTGGAAAGGGTGCGGGATAGACTGCAAGAGCAGTTAGAACGGGAACCTGAATATCGGGAATGGGCAGAAGCTGTACAATTGCCATTGCCAGCATTTCGTTATCGCCTGCATATTGGTCGCCGGGCAAAAGATAAAATGGTGCAATCGAACCTGCGCCTTGTAGTCTCAATTGCCAAGAAATACATGAATCGTGGTTTGTCTTTCCAAGACTTAATTCAAGAAGGTAGTCTTGGTTTGATTCGCGCCGCAGAAAAGTTTGACCACGAAAAAGGTTATAAGTTTTCTACATACGCTACATGGTGGATTCGTCAAGCTATTACCCGGGCGATCGCTGATCAATCCCGTACTATCCGCCTACCGGTTCATCTCTACGAAACCATTTCCCGGATTAAGAAAACTACCAAGTTGCTATCTCAAGAAATGGGTCGCAAACCCACTGAAGAAGAAATCGCTACTCGCATGGAAATGACCATCGAGAAGTTGCGGTTTATTGCCAAATCTGCCCAGTTACCCATTTCACTAGAAACCCCTATCGGTAAAGAAGAAGATTCTCGATTGGGCGACTTTATTGAATCCGATGGTGAAACTCCAGAAGATCAGGTTTCCAAAAATCTGCTGCGTGAAGACCTAGAAAAAGTCCTTGATAGTCTCAGCCCTCGTGAACGTGATGTACTCCGACTCCGCTATGGTTTAGATGACGGTCGCATGAAGACTCTAGAGGAAATTGGGCAGATTTTCAACGTCACCCGGGAACGGATTCGTCAAATTGAGGCTAAAGCACTCCGTAAGTTACGTCATCCCAATCGCAATAGTGTTCTTAAGGAATATATTCGCTAGTCATTAGTTTGACCAAAGGAGTGGGATACACAGCAACGTCCTTCTAGGACGGCTTTCGTCCGTCCTGCATAGCTCTTGCTGTTTAGCGTCCACTATAGTAGAGTCTAAAATAGTCGGCATGGGGCATCGGCACGACTTTAAATGGGCGAGGAGCGACTGTAAGACTACTTCGGCAGCTTGCAGTAGGTCAATAATGCAAAAATGAACCACAAATAAAAAAACCTGGTAATGCCAGGTTTTTTTATTGATTTTTTTTATCTACCTATTTCTGTATATCAAACTTACAGAATACCCCAAAAATGAAGGAAGCCTTGACCAGAAAACAACTCAATCAGGGCAGCTGCTAAAAACCCAATCATCGCCAAGCGACCATTCCAGATTTCCGCCTGGGGTGTAAAGCCCCAACGCCAAGCGTTGCGATCTTCAGTTACGGGGGCATTAACGTTTGTTGCGTTTGTCATGGTTGGCACTCCTAACTATATATTATTGCCTTATGTAAAATAATATAACAAATAGTTGAGAAATACAACATTTATTTATGATTTGTTGCGATATCTTGACTTAGGTATTTATTGCTGATAGCGCTAGAAAAGCATCTATCACTGGGTAGATATGCAAAAATTACAACTATTTTACACAAATATTAAGATTTATTCTCAATAAATATATGATTAATTGGGTGATTTGCCCACAAAAATACCGATATTACCGATTATTTTGGGAATACTAGCCGGCAAATTATATTGATTAATAGTAAAGTTTATGATTTATGACGCTAAAAACCCCACACATAGAAGCTGCGTGAGGTTCCCATAGTTCTCAATTACTGTATGCCGATTACAGTCCGACTAGCATCACCGTGATCACTCTTTCATCCCGGTGCATGTCAAGAATGCTTTCACCCTGACCATCTCTACCCAAAATGGGCACAGTCTCTACTCTAATGCGTACAACACGCTCTTTATTAGTCACCAGTGCCACCTCAGCAGAGGCGATCGCCCTAACCATCCCAACTAAATGATCCGTTTTAGTGGCAAATTTCAGGGCTTGTGTGCCTAAATTACCCCGATCAGCTCGTTTTAAATCACTCACAGGTAGCCGTTTGGCATATCCCTCTTCAGTCACCAGCAACAGGTGATCCTCCCCAGGCACAGTAACACAGCCTACCATGTGTTGATGTTTTAACAGCCGGAATGCTTGCAACCCCATAGCAGTCCGCCCCATAAGAGGAAGTTGTTGATCATCAGCAGCAAACTTTAACAAGCGTCCGCCAGAACTAGCTAAAATGAGATTGTCCTGGGCAGTAGTTAACTGGGTCAACAACAACTCATCATCTTCTTTGAGCTTCAAAATCGTAATTCCCCGACGGGTGAGATTGGTAAATTCTCCCAAAGATAGGCGCTTAATTCGTCCTTGCTTTGTCAGCACAACCATCTGCCTAGTTTGAGAATTTTCTGGTAAGAGGACACGACTAACCACCGCTTCCTGAGCACTTTGAGCCGTACTACTGAGCATAGTAATCAGTGGTGTTCCCCGGGGAGAACGTCCAGTCGTAGGGGGAATATCTCCCACAATCATAGGGTAGAGTTTGCCACCACTAGTAATTAGTAGTAACTCCTGATCTGTTGTAGTTAACTCCGTTTGGGTGATGAAGTCATGATCCGCTAGACCATTTTCGGCTTTCGATTTTTTCCCTGATGGCTGCAGTCTACGCACATATCCCCGGTGGCTGAATTCTAACACCACTTCTTCTGGTGGTTCAGAAGATGGTAAACTTTCGGGAGCCACTTTGTTTGAGCCTAAATAGCCTAAATATAATTTATCTTTACTTTCGGCTCCCTTGTTTTGAGGTAACTCTTGACTAGTGTGGGCTAAAAGCCTAGTCCGTCGGGGATTGTTATATTTGCGCTTGAGCGATCGCAAGTCTTTTTTCAGTCTTTTGAGTAGTTCTTGGCGATCGCTAAGTAATCTTTGCAATACAGCGATTTCTCCGCTGAGTTCCTCAAACTCTCGCTGTAAATTAGAGCGTTCTAAACTCGTGAGGCGGCGTAATGGCATAGACAGAATAGCATCCCCTTGCTCCTCACTCAAATCCAGACGGCTACAAAGGTTGATTTTAGCAGTACTACCATCAGCAGCTTGGCGTAAAATTTCAATTAATTGATCCAGTTGAGATAATGCTTTGAGCAACCCCGACACCAGATGCAGCCTACTTTGTGCCTTACCCAACTCATAACTATAGCGACGGTTGAGGGTTTGTTCCCGGAATTTCAAAAACTCCTGCAAAATCTGGCGTAAACTTAACTGGCGCGGTTGTCCATCCACCAATGCTAAGAGAATCGCCCCAAAATTACTTTGCAAGGCGGTTTGGTGATACAAGTTTTGCAGAACTTCTTGGGGGTTGATATCACGTTTGAGTTCAATCACTACCCGCATCCCTTCGCGATCGCTCTCGTCCCGCAGATCAGAAATTCCTTGTAGGCGACCGTGATTAACTAAATCTGCTACTTTCTCAATCCAGCCAGCCTTATTCACTTGATAAGGTAATTCAGTAATAATAATTGCTGTGCGCCGCTTACTACCCCTAGTCGGTGCAATTTCCTCCGTCTTGGCCACTCCTCGCAGTACAATTCCACCCTTACCAGTAGAATATGCGTCTCGAATCCCTGAGTTACCGACTATTTCGCCACCGGTGGGGAAGTCCGGACCAGGAATCACCTCCCATAGTTTTTCATCTGACAAATCCGGCTGGTCAATTAAGGCAATCAAGCCATCAACTAATTCTCCCAAGTTGTGGGGAGGAATATTTGTGGCCATACCCACAGCAATACCAGAACAGCCATTGAGCAACAGAAAAGGCAATTGAGCCGGGAGTACCGTAGGTTCCTGTTGGGAATTATCAAAGTTGCCGATAAATTCCACAGTTTCATCACCAATTTCTGCCAACATCCCCTCATGGCTGATGGGTGCAAGACGCGTTTCTGTGTAGCGCATGGCTGCTGGTGGGTCATTATCGACGCTGCCAAAGTTACCATGTCCTGACAATAGGGGATAGCGGCTGGAAAATTCCTGAACTAACCTGACTAAGGCATCATAAACTGCTTGGTCACCGTGGGGATGGTATTTACCCAGCACATCTCCCACCACACGGGCGCACTTACGATAGGGTCTATCTGGGGTTAGACCTAGTTCATGCATGGCATATAAAATCCGCCTGTGCACTGGTTTTAAGCCATCACGCACGTCCGGTAAAGCCCGCCCTACAATCACACTCATGGCATATTCTAGGTAAGACCGCTGCATCTCTGTATGCAGGGCTGTTGTGATTACCTGTCCCTTTGGGAGAAGGTTTAACTGTTTTGCCATGAGTTTTTTCCCTGAAATTTAATTACACAAACGTCGCTTGGATTCAACACTGCACGCAATAAGCAGCATAACGGATGACATGGGGTTCATAACACAATTTTGATGGTAGTTTATCATAGCGATTAAAATCCTCAGTGCCTTGCTCCTATGTCTCAAGCCAGTGGTGCTCACAGGATAAATCTTAGTAGTATTATCCTTGATGTTGGGGTAGCAATTTTATCAGTCATATCCGTTGATAGTAACTTTTTAGATTGGGGATTTTGGTTCACTTCCGCTGCTTATCGGCAGAATAAATCTCACATCTCCCGTATGCCAAGGTTACACTTAATCTCAAATCCTTTGGCTACTTTCAGCACAATTGTCTAAAATTCTCATGAAAACCGTTTTAATTGTTGAAGACGACCTGATTAATGCTCGCGTTTTTTCCAAAATTTTGACTAAGCGGGGTGGCTTGAATGTCAAACATACAGAAAATGTGGAAGAAGTCATCAAAATTGCCCACTCAGGAGAAGCAGACCTGATTTTAATGGATGTCTCCCTCTCGAGAAGCGTTTATCAAGGTCAGTCTGTTGATGGGATCAAAATTACCCAAATCTTGAAATCTCACCCAAAAACCGCCAATTTACCGGTAATTTTGGTAACAGCCCATGCCATGGAAGGCGATCGCGAGAATTTTCTGCACCAGAGCGGTGCTGATGGCTACATCTCTAAGCCAGTTGTGGATCATCAACAGTTTGTTGAACAAATTATGGCACTTCTCCCTACAGATATCCACTAATAAATGTTGATTCTATCAAAACATAGTGGGAACGTGAGAACCCCTACGCTAAAGCGTAGGGATGAAACGCAACTCAACAGGATTTATCCTGTGGTATCCTTAACAAAAAGGTTTTAACAGGTATTAACAAAGTATTTTTGTGCAGTTAAAATAAAAAAAAGCATCCACAAACATGGTGAAAAACCCGTTCATATGCTCCCATTCAGTAGCCACACAGCTAAGTATGACATTAGACCCAGGTGAGTAGGGGAGCTTTGACACTTCCAAGACGAGTTGATTTATTTAAGTGATTAAGTAAATCATATCGTAAACTTTGGGTAGCAAGGCTTGGGCAGGGGTAGGAACATCAGTTTAGAATCCCCTGTGTTTCAACCAGGGGAGATGTCAATCTCAATCACGAATCAGCTACTAGGTAGTTAGTTTTCTTGTGGCTGTAGAGCCGCTTGAATCGGTGGTAATGCTAAGAATTTTTCAGCATCAGATAGTAATCTCTCACCCCAGAGGTTTTTCTTCAGGAAATCTAAATCACCATAGCGCTGATCGATGCGGAGTGCTGCTTCTCCCATGGACAGGGCTGGTTCGCGTTGTCCTTGATTATACAGCGCCACTGCTAATGCTAATTGCGGTTCTGCCGCTTGTTTGTCTATTTTAACCGAAGCTCGCCATTGCTGTATCGCCGTTTCAATCTCCCCCTGTTCGTATTTGATTAAGCCAATATTATTAATCGCCGGCCAGAATTTTTGATTTTTAGATAGGGATTTATTGTACTGGTCGATCGCTTCTGGTAATCGACCTAACATATAGTAAGCATTCCCCAAATCAAACCATCCTTCTGCGCTTTCGGGTTTCAACTGCAAACCCTTTTGGTAATGTGTCGCAGCAGCTTGGTAATTTTGCTGTTGGAAATTAACCGAACCCAAAGCAAACACAATGTCAGGATTTCGCGGATTAAGAGATTGGGCTTTTTCCAATGCTGCGATGGCCGGTTCAAAATTTCTCGATTGTAAATGTAAACTACCTAACAGAACCCAAACCTTATCATTATTAGCAGCCAGTTGAGTAGCCAATCTCGCCCGTGGTAAAGCCAAGTCAAACTGCCCAAACTGTCCGAGTTGAACTGCTTCTTGTGCTAAAGCCAACCCTTGTTGTTCTAATTTTTCCGCATCTAGCTGCAATGCATGAGGTATCAGTGCCTGTGCGTGAGATGCCCTAGGCATACTCCACAAACTACAGATCACCAGAAGGGAAATTAATCGAATATGTTTAGGCACACTAACGCCTCCTAGCCGTAAATCAAGGAATCTTTCAGCTAGCTTAAACGATCTATGCTTGATCAGAAAGACAAACCGGACTTTCACAAGATATTATAGCGGATTTCAGTTAACATTCCCCGGCAGCGGGAGTGTTAATAGACCAGATCATCAACAGCCACAAAATTACTTACTTCAGCCGAAGACATAAACAAAGACTAAAATGTAATATAAAGAAAGATTAAGCAAATATCAGGGTAAATCCTAGTTGGGTTATTTACCTGAGGGACAGATGTTGACAATTGTCTCAAAATATGATTGGAATTTTGACAATTAATCAGGTGATTAAGACTAAGTGATATTAGTAGGCTATTCTTATTTATGGTTACGCAAGTAGAAGTTCCCTTCCTGGGCAAAAAAGTTAAACATCCATTCCGCTGGGCAATTGGGTTAATAGCAGTGGGTTCTTTA
The DNA here is from genome assembly GCF_029891665.1 of Anabaenopsis sp. FSS-46. Classification (NCBI taxonomy): domain Bacteria; kingdom Bacillati; phylum Cyanobacteriota; class Cyanophyceae; order Nostocales; family Nodulariaceae; genus Anabaenopsis; species Anabaenopsis sp. FSS-46. Next base: position 33,636 of record NZ_JANQDG010000093.1, read on the forward strand.
GCAGTGGGTACAACTATTACCTATAATCTGATCAATCGAACTACTGAACAAGACATTACTCAATTAACTGTCCCTGTAGAAGCACAAAATGTGACTTTGCGAATTGCAGCCAGTGGTAAGGTAGTGCCAGTTCAAACTGTGAATATTAGTCCCAAAAACCCCGGTGTGCTGGCGCAATTATATGTAGAACAAGGCGATCGCGTCGAACAAGGGCAAATTCTGGCGCGGATGGATGTGGGTGATATCCCGGCGCAAATCCTGCAATACCGCGCTAATTTAGCCCAAGCACAGGCGCAGTTAGATCAAGCCCGTGCGGGGAGTCGTTCTCAGGAAATTGCCCAAGCCCAAGCCCGTTTAGCCCAAGCCCAGGCGCAGTTAAATCAAGCCCGTGCAGGGAATCGTTCTCAGGAAATTGCCCAAGCTCAAGCCCAGGTAGATTCAGCCCAAGCTCTGGTAAATCTTACACAATCACGGGTAACCAGATACGGGGAATTACTGAAGCAAGGGGCAATTGCTCAAGACCAATTAGAACAATATGTTACCGACCACCAAAGGGCAAAAGCAGCTTTAGCAGAAGCACAAAAACGCTTGTCACTATTGGAAAGTGGTAGCCGCAATGAAGAAATTGCGGTCAGGGAAGCCGCAGTCACCGAGGCCAAAGCCGCATTGGTTCTACTAGAAAAGGGTAGTCGTCCGGAGGAAATTGCTCAACGTCAAGCCGCAGTCAAAGCAGCTGAAGCTCAAGTTAAAGCAGCAGAAGTGCGCTTACAAGATAGTGTGATTCGTGCGCCGTTCTCCGGTATTGTCACTCAGAAATACGCTAACGTGGGCGCTTTTGTCACTCCCACAACTTCGGCTTCTACTAGTGCATCGGCAACTTCTAGTTCTATTGTGGCAGTTGCACGGGGTTTAGAAGTACTCGCTCAAATCCCAGAGGTGGATCTTGGCAGAATTGAACAGCGACAGCAAGTAGAAATTGTGGCTGATGCTTATCCAGATCAAGTTTTCCAAGGTCATGTGCGCTTAATCGCCCCCGAAGCGGTGGTAGAACAAGGTGTAACATCTTTTCAGGTGCGGGTGGCGCTGGATACGGGTACAGAAAAACTGCGCTCTGGTTTAAATGTGGATTTGACTTTCTTGGGCGATCGCATTAGTGATGCTTTAGTCTTACCAACAGTAGCAATTGTGACGGAAAATGGTCAAACAGGGGTATTAGTAGCAGATGAGAAAAATCAACCCAGTTTCACTCAGGTGACCATCGGGGCGCAAATCGCTGACCAAACTCAAATTTTACAGGGAGTAAAACAAGGCGATCGCGTGTTTGTCAACCCACCACCAGACTACAACAAGAGGGGGAATAACCAATGAATTTCCTAGAAAGTATCCAAATGGCCGGTAAAACCCTACTGTCTAATAAGTTGCGTAGCGCCCTAACTATGCTGGGGATTGTCATCGGGAATGCTTCAGTAATTACCATGATGGGAATCGGCGAAGGTGGACAAAGGTTTATTAACCAAGGATTAGAATCTTTAGGTCCGAATGTATTATTTGTAATCCCAGGTAATCGCGCCACTCAGCGCATATCTAGGGATGTCCCCAAAACTTTAGTTTATGAAGATGCAAAGGCGATCGCCAATCAAGTACCAACGGTAGCAGGAGTTGCAGGGGAGTTGAATAGTCGGGAGGTAGTCACACACCGTAACCAAAACACTAACGTCAATATCATTGGTACTACTCCCTCGTTTTTGACGGTTCGTGACTTTGAAACTGCGATGGGGCGATTTTTTACAGACCTAGATATGAGACGCAATAACCAAGTTGTGGTTCTAGGTGCGGAGTTAGCAGAAAGACTATTTGGGAATAGGAACCCCGTTGGTGAACAGTTGCGGATTAAAAATGCCAGTTTTCAAGTCATTGGGGTACTGGAAGGTAAAGGCTCAAATCTAGGTGTGAATTACGACGAAGCCGCGGTAATCCCACTCATGACTATGGCTAACAGAATTGTGGGGCGCACTTCTCCCTATGGATTAGAGTTAACTTATCTTGTGGTTTCGGCTAAAAATGCCGAGAGTGTGGATGCAGCTAAGTTTCAAATTACTAATTTACTGCGTTTGCGGCACAAAATTACTGGGGAGGATGATTTCACTATCAATACCCAAAAGGATGCTTTACAAATTGTCGGTCAAATTACCGGCGCATTAACTATTATGCTGGCTGCGATCGCTAGTATATCTTTATTTGTGGGTGGTATTGGCATTATGAATATTATGCTAGTTTCAGTTACCGAACGCACCCAAGAAATCGGACTGAGAAAGGCAATCGGTGCTACCCAACAAGATATTTTAGTTCAGTTTATGATTGAAGCTGTGATTGTTTCGGTTATGGGTGGTGTGGTTGGGACTGCAATCGGTGTCAGCGGTATTCTACTAGTAGCAGCAGTCACCCCCTTAGAAGCCGCAATTTCTCCGGGTGCAATTGCAACAGTTGTTCTGGTCTCCGGTGGTGTTGGTTTATTTTTTGGTGTAGTTCCGGCCCGTCGTGCGGCTCAACTTGACCCCATTGTGGCTTTAAGAAGTGCTTAAGGTCTTTCCTGTGTTCCCTGTTCCCTGTTCCCTTCCCATAACCTATACCCTGTTCCTGTGTTCCTGTGTTCCCTGTTCCCTTCCCATAACCTATACCCTGTTCCTGTGTTCCCTGTTCCCTGTTCCCTTCCCATAACCTATACCCTGTTCCCTGTTCCCTGTTCCCTGTTCCCTTCCTATGAAAAATACTATTGCAATTACCGATAATCTTGGTGTTCATCCCCCAACCCCATCAGCAATTATTCGCCTAGAAAATATCTTTAAAATTTACGGGAGTGGAGAAACGGAAGTTAGAGCACTCAATCATGTGAATTTGACCATCAATGAGGGGGAATATTGCTCAATTATGGGTCCCTCTGGTTCTGGTAAATCCACAGCTATGAATATTATTGGCTGTTTGGATCGCCCTACTACGGGACATTACTATTTAGATGGCCTGGATGTAGCAACCATGAATGATGGTGAGTTGGCAAAAATTCGGAATATCAAACTGGGGTTTGTGTTCCAACAGTTCCATTTATTACCCCAACTCACAGCATTAGAAAACGTCATGTTACCAATGGCATATGCTGGTGTCAACCCCAGGGAAAGAGGCGATCGCGCCAGGGAAGCATTAATCAAGGTTGGTTTAGAAAAACGCCTGAATAACAAACCCACTCAATTATCAGGGGGACAGCAGCAACGGGTGGCGATCGCCCGTGCTATTGTCAATCGTCCCGTTGTCTTGCTAGCTGATGAACCCACCGGTGCGCTGGATTCTCAAACTACCCAGGAAGTTTTAGATATTTTCACCGAATTAAATCACAGTGGAATTACCGTGATTATGGTCACCCATGAGTCAGAGGTGGCGCGTCAAACCCAGCGGATTATTTGGTTTCGTGATGGCGCTGTGGTTCACAACCATTTGACCCCAGAGGATTTAACCGCAGTAACTATGTCTTAGATTCAGGATATACAGCAGTGTACAGGGGGAAGGGGCGATCGCCCAGATAAATCAACCGTCAAGTTTTGTTTTTTTAAAATCGACACAGTGTACCTCATTGTTACGCAAAGTGCTGTACATATATTGTATAAGAGAGAGTAAATATTAAGTAGGGTGTATTACGGCTGTGCAAAGATTTGGAAGTTTGAGAGATGAGAATTAACCCTTACGCCCCACATTTATCACAGGCAATTTTGACAACGAAAATAGAATATTTTACAATATAGTTGGACAACTTATTAAAAATGGGGAAAAACAATGACCATTATTACAATAGATGATGAACTAATTAATGAGATTGTCGCAGTTAGTCACTATGAAAATGCCCAGGAAGCAGTCATTAAAATACTATCCAATTACTTACAGCAACAAAAAAAAGAACTGCCTTTATTTGAGCGATTACGTTTTATAGATGATGAATCTGCCGAAGATGATATCGCCTCGTTATTTGAACGTGATAGAGACACAGGTAGGAACTTTGAAATATGACTTATCTAATTGACACTTGTATAATGTCTGAGTTTTTTAAAAAAGTTCCCAACCCCCAAGTTAGTCAATGGTTTAATCAACAATCAATTGAACAGCTATTTTTAAGTAGTGTTACCATCGCTGAAATAAAAAAAGGGATTTATAAAATCCAAAACTCACAGATGGAACGATATCAAAAACTAAAAATATGGCTGCAAAAAGTAGAAAGGGAATTTTCTTCTCAGATTTTACCGATAAATGATGAGATTTTAGATAGTTGGGCAAAATTTTCTGCAAATGCAGAATTGCAAGGTAAAAAGTTAGCTGTAATGGATAGTCTGATTGCCGCGACAGCGCATCATCATCAGTTGATTTTAGTTACCCGCAATGTTGATGATTTTCAAATGACACCAGTTAAAATCATCAATCCTTTTTGATTGAATTTTATCATTTTCATCAAGTTTATTAACCCATATAGCAATCCTAAATGATTTAAAGGAGGATAAAATTATTCCTCAGTTATCGCCAAGGCGCTATGAATAGTGGAATGATCAATATTTTCCCCAGCCATTAAGTCTGCTGCTTCTGCTAAAAGTTGTTGTTGTTCTGCTTGAATCACTTCTAAACGTTTAGAGATTTGAGCTAATCGCTGATGTTTATTGTTATCGAAAGTTTCAGAGTTTATAGGTAAATTTTTTACCGTATTATCTAATTTAGAATCTCTCACTGATTGAAGAGCAAAACCTGTAAATTTAGTCAAAGAAACAAAGCTAACTTTAATCACAGACCAAATTAATTTAACTGGAATTTGGAGTAACGACCAACTAGCTGTTTCAATCAGGCGGACAATGACTTTAACAATGCTCCCAATCAAAGCGATCGCAAACAGCAAAATCACTATAGTGACAATCGGGTGACTACCAGCCCAGCCCAACACATGAAGGAACCGCAAAAATCCAGGGTGTTGAGTCAGCCAATTATTTACAGAATCAGTCACAACAGTTTGCAATGCTGATGATGTAGTATTTTTGATTTGTTCAGCACTTTGCAAAGTTTCGTCTACAGAGTCCTTAACCTTTTGGAAAGTATTAATAACTGTATCAACTACTTCACCTGTCTGTTTACTTGCTGTTGCTTTTAAAGACTCACTAAACTGCTGTTTTGAATTAGCTATTGAGTCAACACCTTGGTTAAGCACATTTTTAGTTGCTTTCCAACGTTCTGCAATTTCTGGAGATAAATTTATTAGGTATTGGCGCGATCGCACCCGGACGATTTCCCCCGCTGCAAGGTCAGTCACTGGCTTTCCGTAGCCTCCACGTGCTGTTATACAAAAAAAGCGAGAAAATTCTCGCTATAACCAACAGAAGAATATTATACCTCTTTTGGTAAGTCTTATGTTCTCCCCGACTAAGTATTTTATACAGACACTAAAAGGGACGGGAATATAACCTTAGATCGTCAATGCGATCGCGCCATAGATTCACAATCAGGTCAACTACATCAAGGAATAAACTCACCATCAAGTCAACCAGTCCGGGGAATAAATTCCCCGTCTGAAAGCAAAAATCCTCTCAAGAGGATTGATGAAAATATTCAACAGTCTAGAACTCCGATAACTTCTAGCAGTTCCTGGGGATGGTTAATTAAAATAGATGGTTCTTGTTTAGCTAAAGCTTCTGGAGAATTAAAACCCCAAGTCACCGCAATAACTTTAATATTGGCTTTTTTTGAAGCTTCTATATCCCTGGTTTCGTCCCCCACATAAATTACTGTTGTAGGGTCGAGTTTTTTCTGTTTTAATACATTATTAATTATAGTTGTCTTGCCAAAGATTGTCACCCCTGAATAAATAAACTCAAACAAGTGATTTAATTGGTTGTTGCTCAGAAATGCTGTGACGTTTTCTGGGGAATTAGATGTAATGATTCCCAGTCTATAACCTTGACTATGCAGTGCTACTAAAACTTCAGAAATACCCGGTATAGGTTTTAATTCGGGGATTTTTGCTTTTAATTCCCCCTTAACTTTTTTGAGAAGGAAGGGAATTTTCAACATAGAGACACCAGAGTATTTAATAATTTCCCTAGAGGTAAAATTTCTCAGCAGGGCTAAATCCTCTGGAGTAATTTGGATATAACCAAACTCTCCAGCTAAACGATTGGCAATAGTCACCAGAGCATCTACTGTATCCGCAATCGTACCATCAAAATCAAAAATAATTACTTTGTGGGTCATTCTTTAGGTGGGGATGCATCAAGATTAGCACGAGCATTTCTCCTGAACATTTCTGGCTTAATTCGCCGCAAGGCTGAAGCAGGAAAGCGTTTTTCCCACTCTTGGTGGGATATATTGGCTAATTCTACCAGATGGGGGGCAACATTCCCAGGATAAGGCTGAAAATCAGCTACATCTGTTGTTTGCGCAAACCGCTGATTCCACGGACACACATCTTGGCAAATATCGCAACCCGCAACCCAGCCCTGTAAATTGGCTGATATGGTTTCTGGTAATGTTTCAGAGCGATTTTCAATGGTATGATAGGCTATGCACCGATTGGCATCCACCACAAAGGGTTGGGTAATTGCACCTGTGGGACAGGCTTCTAAGCAACGAGTACAGCTACCACAGTGTTCTGTGTGTGGGCGATCGCTCTCTAGTTCTAGATTGGTCAATATCTCCCCTAAAAATACCCAAGATCCATATTCCCTAGTGATGACATTACCATTTTTACCAATCCAACCGATCCCCCCTCGCTGCGCCCAGAGTTTATCTTGTACAGGGCCTGTATCTGCATAATATCTGGCTTGAATACTTGTGTCGAGGGATTGCAACCAACTAGTCAAAGCCTTGAGCTTTTTATGCATGACCCTATGATAGTCTCTACCCCAGCCATAACGGGAGATTTTACCATATTCTTTACCTTCAGGACGTTGATCTGGTGTGTAGTAGTTGAGAGCGACACATACAAGCGATCGCACTTCTGGCATAACTAAGGTAATATCTTGACGCTTAGGGTTATTCATCCATTCCATATCGGCGTGATAACCCAGATTTACCCATGTTTGTAACCTCTGGACGTTTGTATCATCTACCCCATTGACAGCAGTAATCCCCACCTTGTGAAATCCCAACTCTCTGGCTTTAGCTTTAACTACACTGCTGCTAGTTACAGAATATTGATCCATTTTCCTTTGTTCAACATTTCTTAATATACCTATATCTAAAAATTATTTGATTTTTGTTAAGAAACCATCCATTATGTAAATTAAGGGGTCATCAAAAAACCCACCTGATTACCTAGCTTCTTCTTGATGAGCAGACACTATTAACCCAGCAATCCATGGCGCAAAGCACTTACTGCGGCTTGGGTGCGGTCATCAGCACCCAGCTTACTCAAAATACTTCTGATATGACTTTTGACAGTTCCCAGGTTAATATCAAGTTGTTGTGCAATCATGTCATTAGTACAACCGTCCACTATGAGGCGTAATACTTGTATTTCCCTGGCTGAGAGGTTACGAGCCGCGGTATTGTTCTTCTCACCCTGAGAATCTGGTAAAATATTGTACTCATCTGGTCGTAATTGGGTATTTGCTTGTGCTGCTTGTAAGACAATCCTGGCGATCGCCGGATCAATCCAACAATTGCCCTGATAAGTGTTCCGTAGCGCTACCATTAAAGTATAAAAGTCAACATACTTCGTACAATAAGAGTTTGCGCCCGCAGCAAAAGCAGCCATTACAGATTCTGGATGATTGTCAACCGTGAGAATCAGCACTTTTGTATGTAAATTTTCTCCAGGAGAGAGAGCTTTCAACTCTTGTGTGAGTTGAATACCATCCTTGTCTGGTAAACCAATATCAATAATCGCAATATCTGGTTGTACCTTTTTTAACATTTCCAGACCTGTCACCGCATTTGCAGCTTCTCCTACAACTTCAATTTCCGCCCTTTGTTCTAAAAGTCTCCTAATCCCCAGACGAATCAGTTCATGATCTTCAATGATCGCAATACGCATTTTACAAATCTTATTCATATTCAAATTAGGGAGTATAGTGTACAACTTTACCTTAAAAATAGATATTTCTTTAGTAAAGAACTTTCATATTATTCTGGCCTTCACAACATAATTTTTTTTGCTCAATGAAAAAAAAATTTGATAGACTAACGGTCGAAATCATCCCCTGTAATTCCTATTGAAAATTAGGCTATGTTGCAACCGCCTCAAGAGTTTTCGGTACTGGGAATACCAGTTCATATTGTGAGCAATTATCCGGGCTGGCTCCTGGAATCCCTACGACAGAGCAGAGGTGCTCATGTGGTCACCCTGAATGCAGAAATGACTATGCAAGCACGAAAGAATCCGACCCTGGCCCAAGCCGTTAAAAATGCCGACCTAGTAATTCCAGATGGTGCGGGGGTAGTCCTGTATTTGCGGTGGCTTATGTGGCAAAAAGTGCAGCGTTTTCCGGGGATTGAACTAGCAGAAAACCTGCTGCAAGAACTGGGACAACAGCAAACAGATACAAAAATTTTTTTCTATGGTGGCGCTCCCCAAGTAGTTGTCAAAGCCAAGGAATTTTGGCAGCTAAAAATCCCCAGCTTAAACGTAGTAGGTACTCATTCTGGCTACCATACCTTAGAAGAAGAACAGCAATTAAAACAAACCCTCAGACAATTGCAGCCACAAGTAATTTTTGTAGGTTTGGGAGTCCCACGTCAAGAGTTATGGATTGCCCAAAATCGTCATTTGTGTCCCCAAGCAATTTGGATTGGTGTTGGTGGTAGCTTCGATATTTGGTCAGGGAGCAAAACTCGCGCTCCTGCTTGGTTGGCAAATAATAACTTAGAATGGCTATATCGCCTATATCAAGAACCTTGGCGTTGGCGGCGGATGTTGGCTTTGCCGGAATTTGCCCTGAAAGCTTTGATTTATCGAGTAACTGCAAGGGGTGGAATATAGGATTAAGCTAATTTTCCAGAGGAAGAAACGGTAACCTGAGACTTGCTAGATAGAGGGCGCAAAGGTTTCACTGGACTGGATGCTAGAGCTTGTAAACCATCTAAAGCCTGTAAACTATCTAAAACCGCATCTTTGATCACTGTTTCTTGCTCCTGACTGAGTAATAGCTGTAAGCACTGAATGACTTCTTGCTGTACCTTGCGATCAACTCCGTGATGAGCGATAATTTTAGTTATTTGCCGTATGGTAATTAAACGCTGCAATGGGTCTTCTACTGTTAAATTAACTAACAACTGATCAAGGTTGTTTTGCTGTTGTGTTCCATAAAAACTGAGGATTTGCCACATCAGTAAAACTAAAGTTAATAAGGTTGCTAAACCTTGGACAATAGCACCGGTCGCAATCCAAGAACTTTTAGAGTCAACCCAGATAGCAGCAGCCATGTATGTGGTAACAGTGGCAATACCTCCACTACCTACCGCTAAGGCAAAACGAGAATTGGAACTATTTAATAACCGCCACAGCTGGGATAAGTGTAATTGCCAGTCCCATTTTTGCATTGAGTAAACTAATAACATTACCCCAACCCCAACTACAAGGGCTAAGAGCAGTTTCCAGTTCCACAACAGCATGGCCAGAACAATTGTCAGAAAGCCCAGAATACCCCCCGGACCGGAAAATACCTGGAAACTTAGTTGCTTGTAGCTGCTTGTTTTCAACTCTCCAGGTAACCATTGCAGTATCTGTGTAATTACTTTAATAAAAAATGAAGCCTTTGCCATAGTCTTGATCTAGTGTATAAAAAATTGTCTAATATTAAGACGGCTATCAAAAAAATAGCACAGGACGCATAAAAATCATTTATGACGGTGGCCAGAGGTTTAAATTTACTGGCTGAGTGATCATTAAAATTGTAGTCTGTCTCGGTTCAATAGGCCAGCGATCCGATTATTACATAACTCTAATCAATACTTATGTTTCAACCACAGGGATTTGAGCAACGCTCCATAATGACCTCACTGGGTAAGATGGTTTATTATACTGCCACTAGCTCACCTTGGCAGAATGGAACTGCAACAGATGAGCAGGAAACTTTAGTTTTCTTACATGGCTTTGGTGGTGGTTCTTCTGCTTATGAGTGGTCAAAGGTTTATCCGGCTTTTGCGGCTGAGTATCGCATTCTAGCACCGGATTTAATCGGTTGGGGTAGGTCTGAGCATCCAGCCCGAAACTATATGATTGATGATTATCTGACGACGATTCGGGAGTTTTTACAGCAAACTTGTACAGGACCTGTGAGGGTGATCGCTTCTTCCCTGACTGCGGCTTTCACAATTCGAGTGGCGATCGCCCATCCCGATTTATTTCGGTCTTTAATTCTAGTGACACCGGCGGGACTCTCAGATTTTGGTCAAGACTACTCTCGCAGTATTTTTGCCCAGGTAGTTAGTGTTCCCATGATTGATCGCTTACTTTATAGCACTGGAATTGCTACAAGTGCAGGGATTCGCAACTTTTTAGAACAAAGGCAATTTGCCCAGTCTCATCGCATTTACGAGGAAATTGTCGAAGCTTATCTGGAATCTGCCCAACAACCAAATGCTGAATATGCAGCCCTGTCTTTTGTCCGTGGTGACTTATGTTTTGATTTGTCCCTTTATATTCAACAGTTGACGACTCCTACTGGGATTATTTGGGGGCAAAAATCCCAATTCACAGGACCTGAAATTGGTCGTCGTCTGGCCCAGAAGAATCCCCAAGCTATCAGAGTATTTCAGCCCTTAGAAAATGTGGGATTAACGCCCCAGTTAGAAGTACCCGCGGTGACTATTGGATTAATTCGGCGGTTTTTCACTTTGTTGAATTAGTTCCTACAGCACCTAGCACCGAATCTGAAGTACAGATTGAATGATACAACTTTTGTGGGGTGGGCATCTTGCCGGCTTTTGTACCTACTCAGATGAAACCTGCTGTATTATCTGCTATATAAATCCTAGACAAGTCTAGACATTTATTTCTTACTTCAATGGGAGCATGGGAGCGGTTATCCCTCAGTAAGCTTTCAAGGTTTAGCCAACCTCGATAAGTTAATTGCTGCGTTTAAATCCCT
>NZ_JANQDG010000094.1:0-21813 GCF_029891665.1 Anabaenopsis sp. FSS-46
TCCCTACTCTTGACAAAATGTACCTTATTCTTATTGATAAAAACCTTATTTTATTGATAATCATCAACGGAGGATTAAGGTTTGGGGGTTTGCGAGCGATCGCTCTCACGAATGTTAAGAAAGATCCGGGTAATGGATAGCCCTTACAAGGGGAGGGTTAGGGTGGGGTCAAACAATAGTTGATACACTAATCATGACTTGACAAACATCCTCTAACAGGATCAGAATTTATGAAAATGTTCACGGTTGGACACTCCAATCATTCAATTGAAAATTTTATTGCACTTTTGCAGCAACATGGAATTACTGCTGTAGCAGATGTCCGCTCTAGCCCTTATAGCCGCAGATTTCCACATTTCAATCAAGCTGCTTTGAAAAAATCCCTCGCAGCTGTAGATATTGCCTATGTTAACCTGGGCGACAATTTAGGCGCTCGTCCTGATGATCGGATCTGCTATGTAGATGGTATGGCTCGTTATGATTTAATTAGTGCAACAAAAGGTTTTGCAACTGGGTTAAATCGTCTCATCCAAGGTGCTAAACAATATCAAATTACTTTAATGTGTGCTGAAAAAGACCCTATTGTTTGCCATAGAGCTATTTTGGTTTGTCCACATTTGAAAAAGACTAATTTAGAAATCAACCATATTCATAAAAATGGTGATTTAGAATCACATGACTGTTTAGAAGATAGACTGTTAAAGCAGCACAATTTATATAAATTTTTGCTGGATGATCAGAATCATGTCAAACAGCTTTCTCTTTTTGCTCTCAGACCCATAGATACTGTAGAAAAACATCTTTCACGTCAGGAATTGCTGCAAAAAGCATATCAGTTACAAGGTGAAAAAATAGCCTATGTAGAACAGAAATATACGGATACAGAAGATTCTCATGAGCAAGCAAGTTAATCTATTTACTATTGGTTTTACCCAGAAAAAAGCGGAACAATTCTTTGAAACACTTATCAAAGCTGGGGTGAAACGAGTTATTGATACTCGACTGAATAATGTTTCCCAATTGGCTGGCTTTACAAAAAAGAATGACTTGGAGTACTTTCTGGGGAAAATAGCACAAATTGAATATATTCATATTCTTGATTTAGCTCCAACTAAAGATATTCTGGAGGAATATAAAAAAAACGAAATTAACTGGACAACATATGAAAAAAGGTTCAATGAACTGCTGACACAGAGACAGATTGAGAACAAGGTTAATTTAGACCTTATAGATGAAGCTTGTCTATTGTGTAGTGAAGCAAAACCTCATAATTGCCATCGCAGGTTAGTTGCTGAGTACTTGCAAAGTAAGCTAGACACAGAAATCAAAATTCATCACCTTTAAACGTAATCTTGAAAAGGGTGCTAATCAGAGGTTCAGAATGCTTGTTTTTGAAATTATCTGCCTGGCCAAATCTACTAAACATGGTGGAATTTGTATTGCTGGTTTGAAAACGGATGGTTCAGGGTGGCTACGTCCAGTGTCTAACGAAGAAGATGGTACCTTATATCCAGAACATTACACTTTCAGGGATGACAGAGAACCTGAACTTTTTGACATTATCAGAATTCCATGTATTAAACCCGCTCCTGAATGCCATCAACCTGAAAATTGGTTGATAGATTCTAGTAAATCATGGCAAGTATTAGGAAGTTTAACTTTAAGTCAAGCTCAAAGGTTGCTAAAACCAGAAATTCAAAGACATTCTTGTTCTCCACAACTGTTAGGTAGTTCAGATAAACAAATTTCTTATGAAAATCTAGAAAAATCACCTGCTCAGTCTTCACTAGCACTGATAAAACCAGAAAAAATTGAGTGGCAAGTTAAAAAAAAGTTCTATGAAAAGAAATTCAGATGTCGTTTCTGTTTATCTGGAACTTTGTATGATTTACCGATTACTGATCCTATATGGACAGATAAACTTGATTATTTTGAAGAGGGAACATATTCTTCTCAAGAAGTTATACAAGAATTACAATTGGATAACTTTGATCCGGATCAATTCAGACTTACTATCAGCCTAGGAGAACCTTTCATATCTTCTGGTCAAGAAAAAAGGTTTTGCTACAAGTTAGTTGCAGCAGTCATCAACGTAGCAGATGTAAAGCACCGTTTAGAATGGGGATAATTTACCCTCTAAAATCAACACAAATATTGATAAATTGGGGTAAAATTGAGCCAAACAGCAGTTAATACCTTCTGATGAATCCCTACGCTATTTTTAATCAGACCAAACGTCAGCGTGTTAGTGATGGCATGATGCGATCGCTTTTAGAAAATTGCGAGACGGCCTCACATATCCTTATTTTAGTCTGGCCGCAACTTGGGGATTTTGATAGTCTGGAATATGCGTGGTGGTTACAGCGAGCAGCTGAACAGTTGGCAGATAAAAAACTCGCTATTCGTGCTGTGGGAATTGGTAACTTAGGCTCCGGAAAAAAATTCTGTGAATATACAGGATTTCCGTCTGAAAATTTATTTGTTGAACCGAATGCAGAATTACATTGTCAACTCAATCTTTATTCTGGTCTGAATGTGTCTCTACCCGGACTTTCTCAGTCTCAAAAAGCTTGGCTAAATCTGCTATTGATGTGTGCTGGGATTGGAAGTCCGGGAACCCTGGCGGAAGTTTTTCGCGGATACAAGGGAGATCGCCAAGCCCCTCAACTGATAAAGGATGATGAAATTATTCAAGCTACTCCTCTACCTGCTTTTCAAGGCTCGTTTTTCCAATTAGCAGGGGGGAGTGGTTTTCAACGTCCTTTTGAATTAGCTACCCTACGCCTACGTAATATGACGGAAGTCCTGAAAAATTGGCACACTTATGTACCTGATTGTGCCTATTTAACTCAGCGCGGTGGAACTTTTCTGTTTGACACAAAAGGCCAGTTAGTTTACGAACATCGAGACCGAGGAATTCTGGGCTTTGCTGCTAATATGAGCCAGCCACTATCATTTTTATCTTTGATTGAAAGAGATATTTGTGCTCAATAGGTAACTAGTTGTTACTTTATAAAAAAAGTAAATTTAAGGGTGGTCTTCTAACCACCCTATTTCCCCTCATATTTAAAATTTACTGGCAACACCCTTGGTGGGTACGATATTTACTCTGAGATATTAACTAAAGTATCAACTTCAGATGAAGCTAGGGTTGGGGCAGTGAAGAGACGTGAGTACAGACTTACCGGTTGCTGACGAGCGAAAACCCGCAGAACTTGACGCGCATGGGCTGCTACTTCCACTGTTTTGACATCATAAGTCTGGGTAGCCAATTTAGGATATAGACCAATACAGATGATGGGAACTATCAAACAGGCGGTAATAAATAGTTCCCGGGGTTTGATATCAGGGATAACAGCATCTAGATGTAATTCTTCACTTTGCTGGCCGTAAAAAACTTGGCGCAGCATGGATAGTAAATAAATTGGAGTTAAAATTACGCCAACGGCTGATAACAGGATAACTACAATTTTGAAGCTGGAACTGTAAACGTCGCTGGAAGTAATACCCAGGAACACCATCAATTCACCCACAAAGCCACTCATACCGGGTAAAGCCAGAGAAGCCATAGCCCCAATGGTAAACACTGCGAAGGTTCTAGGCATAACCTTAGCTATACCGCCCATTTTGTCCATCATTAAGGTGTGGGTACGTTCGTAAGTGACACCGGATAAGAAGAACAAGCTAGCGGCTATCAAACCGTGAGAAACCATTTGCAGCACAGCACCGCTAATACCAATTTCTGTGTAAGAGGCTATCCCAATTAATACAAATCCCATGTGGGCAATGGAAGAGTAAGCCAAGCGGCGTTTGAGATTTGTTTGGGCAAAGGCACAGCAAGCACCGTACACAATATTTACTACACCTAATATTGCTAAAACTGGGGCAAAATAAACATGGGCATTAGGTAACATTTCCACATTGAAGCGGATGAGTGCATAACCGCCCATTTTTAATAACACACCAGCTAAAATCATAGAACCAGGTGCAGAGGCTTCACCGTGGGCATCAGGTAGCCAAGTATGTAGGGGGAAAATTGGCATCTTGACACCAAAGGCAATGAGGAAACCTGCATAGGTTAACAGTTCTAGAGCTTTAGGGTATTGCTTTATTCCCAGTGTGGCGATGTCGAAGGTGACGGTATCACCTGAGAATGCTATGGCAAAACCAGCGACTAAGATAAATATTGATGCGGCGGCTGTGTAAATAATAAACTTGGTGGCTGCATAACGACGCTTGGGACCTCCCCAGATGGCAATTAGCAGGTACACAGGTACTAACTCTATTTCCCACATGAGGAAGAATAACAGCAAGTCTTGGGCGACAAATACCCCTAGTTGGGCGCTGTACATTACTAACATCAAAGCATAAAACAAGCGCGGCTTGTTTGTGACTTTCCAGGCCGCGAAGATTGCCAGAGTGTTAATTAAGCCTGTTAACAACACCAGGGGCATGGATAGACCATCAACCCCCACTGACCAATTTAAACCTAACTGTGGTATCCAAGAATATTTTTCTACCAGTTGTAGTGTGGGGTTTTGAAAGTCGTAGCTGTACCAAAAGGCATAAATCATTAGGGCAAAGTCGGCTAGGGCAACTCCCAAACCATACCAGCGTACTGTTTTGCCTTCTTTATCTGGGATTAAGGGTATGGCTAAGGCAGCCACCAAGGGCAATAAAATTATGGCTGACAGCCACGGAAATTCAATAGCATTCATCACTTCCGACAATCAATTTACCTTTTTGCTTTTGATTTAATTATATTAAGGAATTTGTACTTTTGTAAATGTTATTGATCCCTAATACTGGCACTTTCAGCAAGTTATAGGAATAAATACTTACTGAATATTTGCCAAAACAATTCTAGTTGTAAATTTTTGTAACGTCAACACAACATTTAATAAAAAAGGCGGCTGAAGCCACCTTTTTAAGTTAGAATATGGATTGTTTTGGTTAAATGGAAACAAGCGACTTTACACAATCCGATTGACAATTGTCCAGACTTCCCCATCTGAGCGGACATGGGGAACTGAGATAGTCTTAAAACCAGTAATAAAAGGCTTGTAGTACACCTGCCAATACAAAGGACTTAAGTAATCAGTGCAAGATTTCAGCTGACGGATTTCTGTGGCTAATTCCCCAGCTAGCTGATTAATGCGTTCAGCATGAACCTGAGCTACCTTTCTAGCTGCTTCTAACTCCTGCTGTGGGGTAAGTTGTTGAGATTTATTTCGGCAACGTTGTAACTCAGCTTGTTTGTATTCTAGCTGTAATTCCAGGGCGGAGATCGCATCATCTATACCCTTGAGTTCCACAGATAATTGGGGATTTTCTCGTGCTTGGCGGCGACAAGCTTCCACCATAGCTGAGGGTGAATCACTCTTGCTAGATAATACATTATTAATAGTCAAGGTAGCCCGTTCTTGCTGGAGCGCTTGAATTTGTGAATTCAGAGTGGTGATTTCTGTATGAATTTGGTCAATCATTGGAGTTTATCCTTGGTAGCTTGCGCCTTGAGTATCTAGAGAAAGCGATCGCACAACTGCTATAATTCCTACCGACTGCCAAGCTGATAACATTGCCGCTTCTACAGACTGGGAATGTAACCTATCTACCAAAGCCAACAATGTCGGCCCAGCACCACTAATCACCATCCCATAAGCACCAGCAGCCAAAGCCGCCCCCTTAACAGCATCGTAACCGGGAATCAAAGCTTGACGATAAGGCTGATGTAATCTATCTTGTAAAGCTGCTCTTAACCATTCTCCCTGACCAGTTTCCAGTCCCCGCAATAATAACCCTAAATGGGCAGTATTAAAAATTGCATCTGCACGGCTAAATTCAGTCGGTAGAACTTGACGGGCTTCACTAGTAGAAAGCTCAAAATCAGGAATCGCCACCACTGGTATAATATCACTATGCCAAGGAATATCGCAAATTTCCCAACCATCGGCACTGGTAGCCGCCAGACGACATCCCCCCAACAGAGCCGGGACGACATTATCAGGATGTCCCTCCATGGCGATCGCTAATTTCATTACTTCTAACTGACTCAAAGGCGCACCCGCCAACTGATTAGCACCCACTAAACCCCCGACAATGGCTGTCGCTGAACTACCCAAACCCCTAGCCAAAGGTACACCTAGCTCAATTGCCATTTTTACTGGTGGCGGTGTTTGTCCTATATATTGATAGCACTTAACAAAGGCCTGATACAGTAGATTATTGGTATCGGTTTGTACACTTTCAGCTTCTGCACCTGTAACAGCAATGATGAATTCACCCCCATTTAGAGGAGTAAAAGTGAACTTGTTGTATAGGGTTAAGGCTGCACCAATACAGTCAAAACCGGGGCCTAAATTGGCAGTTGTAGCGGGAACCTTAACAGTGATAGTAGAAATAACAGACATTTGCAAATACTCACCCAATCAATCCACTAGCATCTCATGTAAAGGGTTGATTTGTTCAAGAGTCTTGCTAATTGGGCAAAAGTATGCTTTACAAGACTTAATATATTACCAAAGATTCACCAGGGAACTAAAATTATCGCAGTTAGTGATCACTTTGAGAAAATCTGGATCATTTACAGTCCTGGTTAGCAGACCTGAGGGGTTAAGATGTGAAAAACTGAGCGATCGCCCTTAAGCAGTCTTTGATGATGGCGCTCATGTAGGAATATCTTTTATGCGCCGAGATTCCATATTTTACCAACTATTTCAACAATCCCCAAGTTTACTATTTGAACTATTGACAAATCCGCCAGTCAATGCATAAAAATATCGCTTTGATTCAGTAGCTGTCAAAGAACCTAAATTTGAAATTGACGGGGTATTTTTACCACCAGAAAATGAAAATCCGGGTGTGGTGTATTTCTGTGAGGTACAATTTCAAAAAGACGAAAAACTCTATGAGAGAGTATTTGCAGAATCCTTATTATATTTCTACCGTAACCGGGAAAGATTTAGGGATTGGCAAGCGGTGATAATTTACCCTTCACGCAGTATTGAACAAAGAAATATTTATCCCCATCGTGGGTTGCTCAATAGTCACCAAGTGCATCGAGTATATTTAGAGGAATTGGGCAATATTCGCCAATTACCCCTATGGGTAGCATTGATGGTACTAACAACTATAGAGCCAGAACAAGCACCATCTGAAGCTAAGTATTTACTAGAACGTTCCACTTATGAGCAGTCAGAAACCGCCAGTCGCACCATAATTGAATTAGTCACTACAATTATGGTGTACAGGTTTGAAAAATTAAGCCGAAGGGAGGTTGAAACCATGCTAGGAATCACACTCAAAGAAACGCAAGTTTACCGAGAAATTAAAGAAGAAGGTCGAGAAGAAGGTCGAGAAGAAGGAATACAAAGGGAAAGAACCCTAGTCCTGCGACTATTAACTCGCAAGGTGGGGGAATTACCCGAAGATGTGCGCCAGATTGTTGAAACTCTATCTTTAGAAGAATTAGAAAATCTGGGGGAAGCATTGCTTGATTTTAGCAGCATAGCTGATTTACACAGGTGGTTAGACTAGGCAGAGCCTAGTCGATGATGGTTAGAAGTTCTCGAACTTAGCGATCGCATTCTTCATTTTATCCACCACCTCATCCACAGGTATAGCCCCCAACTCCCCAGAAGCGCGGGTACGGATACTCAAGCTATGAGATTCAACTTCTTTAGCTCCCACTACAGCCATTACTGGTATTTTGGCTTTCTCAGCATTGCGGATTAACTTACCCAAGCGATCGCCACTGGTATCGACTTCAACCCGAATACCCGCCCCCAGCATTTTCGCCGCCACTTCTTTGCTAAAATCAAGTTGTGCCTCACCCACTGGTAACAATCGAGCTTGTACAGGAGCTAACCACAAGGGGAAATCCCCAGCGTACTCTTCAATTAAAATCCCAATCAAGCGTTCCAGGGAACCAAAAGGCGCACGGTGAATCATCACAGGACGTTTACGGGAACCATCTTCAGCCACATATTCTAAATCAAAGCGTTCTGGTAAATTGTAATCTACCTGAACAGTGCCTAATTGCCATTCTCGTTCCAAGGCATCACTAAAGATAAAATCTAACTTAGGACCATAAAACGCTGCTTCGCCGATTCCCTCAAAGTATTCCATACCCAACTTTTCCACAGCGCGGCGAATTGCCCCTTCGGCTTGCTCCCAAACCTCATTAGAGCCGATATACTTATCACTAGCTGGGTCACGAAAACTAAGTCTAGCCTTAAAATTCTTCAGTTGTAGACTCTTAAACACTGACAGAATCAAATCTACCACATTGAGGAATTCACTATCTAACTGTTCAGGGGTGACAAACAGGTGTGAATCATCCACAGTAAAACCGCGCACCCTTGTTAAACCGCCCAATTCTCCTGATTGTTCATAGCGGTAAACCGTGCCAAACTCTGCTAACCTTATCGGTAATTCCCGGTATGAACGTAATTCACTTTTGTATATTTGGATATGAAAGGGACAATTCATAGGCTTGAGGACGAAGCCTTGTTCTAGTGCTGCTGCTGACTCATCATCAGACATCAGGGGAAACATATCTTCCTTATACTTTTGCCAATGTCCCGAAGTCTTAAATAAATCTACCCTAGCAATATGGGGTGTAACCACAGGTAAATAACCCCGTTTGAGCTGTTCTTGCTTGAGGAAATCTTCTAATGTACTGCGTAACAAAGTACCTTTAGGTGTCCACAAAGGTAAACCCGGCCCTACCTGTTCGGAAAATATAAATAATCCCAGTTCCTTACCTAGTTTACGGTGGTCTCGCCGGAGTGCTTCTTCCTTGCGCCGCTTATACTCAGCTAATTGTTCGGGGGTTTCCCACGCAGTAGCATAGATGCGTTGTAACTGCGCCTTGGTTTCATCTCCACGCCAATAAGCCCCGGCCACACTTTCCAATTCTATAGCTTTGGGGTTTAATTCGCTAGTATTTTCCACATGAGGACCAGCGCACAAATCCCACCATTCATCACCCAGATGATAAATTGTAATGGGTTCTTCTTTTATATCTGCCAGGATTTCTAGTTTGTAAGGTTCTTGGATTTGCTCTATTCGTTCTTTAGCTTGTTCGCGACTGACTTGTTCGCGAATTACAGGTAATTTGCGGTTAATAATTTTCACCATCTCTTTTTTGATGGCTTTTAAATCATTTTCGCTAAATGGTTCTGGACTATCGAAGTCGTAGTAAAAACCGTTTTCAATCCACGGTCCAATTGTCACTTGTGCTTTAGGAAACAGCTTTTGTACCGCCATGGCCATGACATGGGAAGCGGTGTGGCGAATCTTCTTTAATTTTTCTGATTCACTGGTCCGGGGTAAATAAATTTTTTCAGGTTGTTCTGACGGAGTGAGAGATGATTTTAGCGACATCGGCTGCTGAACCATGAGCGACGTGATTGTAAAAATATAATTTTAGATAATTAATCAGTATTCCAGAAGCATACAGCACTAGAAAGTGCTGCTTCAAATATAAAGACTTTAATTACCTGTTCTCAGCAACTACAGTTGATGAGGTTTAGGAGTCTGCAGCACCAAGGGGCTGGCGGCCATTGTAATTATAGTTCACAGAACTGATGATTACAGATTTTTTCCATGATCTATCTGAGAATATCATTTCAGGAAATGTTAATTTTTGTAAAAAATGTTAATATTATGAGAGAAGTTAGAAATATACTTTTTATCTATGGGAGACTCGAATTTACCACAGGCGGATCTGCTGAAAACGATATTAGAGCCTTTACTTGAGGACTTTAACTATTGGTTCGCGCGATCGCACGAATTGCTAGAAACCGAGCAATTGACATTTATGAGTCACGAAGAGCAATCTAATTTACTCTTGCGAGTCAAGCAAGCGCAAGATGAACTAAACGTAGCCAGGATGCTATTTACAGCCACAGAAGGGCAAGTCGGTATTGAGATGAAAACCTTAATGCCTTGGCATCAACTGCTCGGGGAATGCTGGAATGTATCAATGCGGTGGCGTCAGACACCAAAAATCTGAACCTGGCAAGACAGTATAACTATACAAGTCGCATAGAAGATACAAAATCCTTAATATTATTTTCATTAACAAAAAATGTATCCCATGCTACTCTAGGTTAAATAGAGATTAACAATTTTTTTCATAAAAGTATAAGCGCACCAAACCTGCGTGACATATTTGTATTCGCTCGGATAGAGAATACAGGCGAAGTAAAGCACTACCGAATAAAGTTTTAAAATTTGCTGCTCTTGGAGGAAAACCCAATGTTACACTTACTTTACATTCTGGCTTTTACAATTCTAGCTGTCATAGCCGTTGCGAACTTAATCCGCAACTTAATTATGTTTAGTTTTGATCGAGAGCGAGTTGATGCAGCTAAATATTCCCCAATGGATAATCCAGGATACCTATCTTCGAGAAAACAATTTGTTCCCCATCCAGAACTCTTAGATAACGCCGGTAACCTAATTAAAGAACCCTTGTTAGTCATGCGTTCAGTCAACGTTGAGGATGCGCGTCAACAGTTAGATGCGATTTATGAATCTTCTCCTGGGCAAAAAATTGATCGTCAAGAAGAAAGTTAATTTTCTGGGGGTAGTAGTGGGGGTTGAGCATGGCTCAACCCCTAAAAATTTGTGAGATATTTCCTAGTTAGGCTTCAATAACGACCCGGAGATTACCGCGTTTTTTGACAACGCGACAAGCGGTAGTAGTACCAGAGCGCTCAAATTCTAAATCAAGGATGGTAGAACCAACGCGCAAGTTATGGAATGACAGAGAATTAATAGATTCTGGTAAAGTGGGGTGAATAATGCGCAAGCAGTTATTTTGAGCATCAGGGACTAGATTAACTACCATTTGCAGCAGTTGAAAAATAGAACCAGTCGCCCATGCTTGTGGTGTACAAGCGACAGGATACTGTACAGGAGCATGGTCACCATTACGTTGGTAACCGCAGAATAGTTCTGGGGGGCGTTGATATGCTTGGTGGTTAGTCATATCAAACAAACCTTGGAAAACTTCTAAAGCTTGGTCAATTAAACCGAGCGATCGCAATCCCATGGCAATGAGAGAATTATCATGAGGCCAAACCGAGCCGATATGATAACCCATAGGATTATAAGCGGGGGACAAACTGCTGAGAGTGCGAATACCCCAACCATTAAACATATCTGGAGCGCGCAATCGTTCCGCCACACTGTGGGCTTTATCCTGAGTAAAAATACCCAATTTCAAGCAGTGTCCGGGGTTAGATGTGATACTTTGAACCTGGTTTCCCTCACCATCCAGAGCCAGAGCGCAGAAATCCTGATCTTTGAGCCAAAAATCTTGATTAAAACGGGCTTTTAGGTGTCTAGCCTCATCTAACCAGCGTTCTGCTAAGTCTGGTCGCTTCATGATCTGAGCGATTTCCGCGAGATTAATTTTAGCAGCATAAACATAAGCCTGTACCTCACTTAAAGCAATTGGTCCGGGAGCGAGTTCACCCTTATGGTCTACGATACAGTCGCCAGAATCTTTCCAACCTTGGTTAGTTAGACCCCGTGGAGATTTACGGTAGTAGGTCAAATAGCCAGTTTCCTGGAGATGGTGATCAATCCAATCCATAGCTAAAAGAGCATGGGGCCAAAGTTTGTCAAGTGTTTCTTGATCATGAGTCCAGGTATAGTATTCAGCATACAACATCAACCACAGAGGGGTAGCATCAACCGTGCCGTAATAGGGTGTATGGGGGATTTCTTGACAGCGAGCCATTTCCCCAAACCTCAACTCATGTAAAATTTTGCCTGGTTCTTCTTCCCGCCAGTCATCGTAAGTTGTACCTTGATATGATGCCAGTATCATCAAAGTTTCCCGAGCAATTTGGGGGTTTAACATCAAGGTTTGGGAAGCTGTAATCAAGGAATCTCGCCCAAACAAAGCGGAGAACCAGGGGACACCGGCGGAAACAGTCTTATAGTTACCAAAAGATTGGCGTAACAGATACATATCTTGTTCTGCCCGCTCAATGATACGATTAAAGATGGTTTTATCCGATCTAATTTTGGTAATTTCCTGTATCCATTGTTGCTCTTCCATCAACTCAGCCGCCTTAGCTTGGACTAAAGTCAAAGCAGCACTGACTGTAGAGCTGGGTTGATTATCGGTGAACATATTCACCCTGTAACCCAACTTTTGGGTTTCATGGGAGGCTAAATCTAACCGCCAGATAGCAGTATAACCCTGGAAATCATCTGGCTGACGATACTGGAATTGGATGCGGGATTCCATTAATAAGCCATCCACACCTTGATAGGCTAAAGTCAAAGATTTTTCTTTTGGTGGATGTACAGAGGAAAGACCATGACTGGTAAGAGGTGCTGCGTCTGGGGATGTTGATTGTATTAAGTGTAATATCTTACCCCGTTTTTCTCTTTGGGCGCCCCGAACTTCAAATAAATCCACAAAATCTGCATCAAAGCTGATACTTAATTCAAAGCTGACATTTGTGGTGCTGTAATTAGATATTTCAATTTCCTCAAATAACGCCCCATTTAACACAAGTTCGCGGCGAATCCCTACGGTTTCAGCTTTCAGGTGTTGGTCAATATTGGGGTTAGTACACAGTACAGAGACAGAAAACCCTTTTTCAGCACTACTACCCAGGAGGATAGGCGATCGCCCTTGAATTTGCAACTCCAGACGACTGAGAAACCGGGTATCAGAGCAAAATAGTCCCACATTAGGGTTACCATCGGTGAGGGAACAGCCAGAAATATTACCGATGGTATCCGTCACCAGAAATAGATCATCATCTTTAACCGTGAGAGTAGGTTGTGGTCTTTCACTGACAACACAAGGCCATTCCGGTAGAGGTAATTGTTCTGCGGGAGCAAAAGTTTTGCCATCCAGAGAAATTTGTGCCGCGGTGGTGAGTAGATCCGGTGTCATGAGGCAAAGTTCCTTGAGCTAGGGTCAATTCAAGGCCAGACAAAACAGAAATCTTTACCAGAGTATATTTTTCATATATAAAGTCAAGGAGGAAAAGCGGGAATTTTCAGCCATTTAGTACCGCGTCAAACCCGATGGTGACCTAATACCAGGATATACTTAGCTAAGATAGTCAAGTTACCACTGGCGAAGGATGTATTGGGGATCTCAGCCCAAAATCATCTACAATAGTGCATAGTTTTTTAGCTGAAAATTTGTTTTGATGGGGAATTTTAGCTCAATAAACAGCGGCTCCAGCCGATAGCAGATCTGTGTGTTGAATGTGTATTGGGCGTAATACCCGATAATTTTCGACTTCAAAATTCTTTACAGATTCTAACGGTGAGCAGCATTTGAGAATCCGTTGTAATTTGTACAATGCAGCTATGAAGTGAATCTTTTTTTTGTGATTGGGCTTTTCCTTAACGATATTCATGAGCATTTCGTCATCTGTGCTGAGTGATCTGCTACAGTCAATACCCCACCTGCGACCCCAGCTATATTTCAAGGCTTCATTAACAGCGCTTTCCCACGCGATGGAAGATCAGGTGTTAGCGGGGACTTTAGAGCAGCCATTGGTAATTGCTAGCTTCCAACGTGAGCGATACTATCGCCAAGAAGCTCATCGCTATCAGCGTTTAGCTATGGGTAGTAATCAGATATATGTTTTATCCGCACGGGAAACGGAATTTACCAATAGTTCCCAATCTTATGAGCAGGTAGTATTTGAAGCAGAAGATGCCTTAAGTCAAGAATGGCACTTGGTGGTAATTGCTGATAACTATGCTACTTGTTTAGTGTGCCGGGAGAGCCTGGGTTCCATTGCCAAAAACCAGCAAACACCGGAATTTAGCTCTAATCTAGATATGGATACGGCGCGCCGGTTTGAGGGAATCTGGACATCAGAACGGGGGGTAAGCCTGAAAGCAGCGGAATTGCTATTAGACAGGATTATAGTTTATAGACCAGACCTGGAAGAAAAAATTCAACAAGCCCGCCAGAGGTTTGGGATTGGGTCAGAGAAAAATTATTCCCTCTTACAAACAGCTGAATATGCTTGTGACATAGATACTGACCCCTTTGTCCAGCGGTTGGTGACTTATCTACAGGCTAGTCAGTACAAATTGCACAAAGCCTATCGTTCCATTACTGCCCAATCACGAAAAGAACGTTTAGTCAATTCCATTAGTACAGCGATTAGGCGATCGCTCGATCCCCACGAAGTGCTACAAGTAGCGGCACAGGAACTAGGGGAACAATTAGGGGCTAGTAGGTGCTTAATTTATCGTGCACAAGCTACAGATGCACAGGCGGATATTAAACATGAGTTTTTAATTCCGGGAATTTTACCTGTAGTTGGGGAAATTTGGGAGTTAAGGCAGAATCCTTTATTTCAAGAAGTAGTAGAAAAGGGCGAGGGAGTGTGTGTACATAATACCCTGAGTGATAGTCGGGTGATTAATTCCCATAAACTGCGTGAAATTGCCGAAAAATTCGCCATTCGTTCTTGGTTAATGGAACCAGTATTATTTCAGGGGAGGTTGTTAGGGATTGTAGAATTACACTATTGTGGCTTACCACCACACCAGTGGCAATCGGGAGAGCAAGACTTAGTAAAAGCCGTCGCCACCCAAATGGGAGCAGCATTAATCCAAGCCGAAGCCTACGCCAATCTTGAAGAGCTAAACCAGCAGCTAGAAGCCCTGGACCGCACCCGCAGCAACTTAATAGCGATTACCGGACACGAACTGCGCACGCCCCTATCCACAATTCAGGTATGCTTAGAAAGTCTGGCTAGTGAGCCGGATATGCCTTTAGATTTGCAGCAAGTGATGCTCAATACTGCGCTGTCGGACTCCGAAAGAATGCGAAAACTAGTGCAAGATTTCCTCACCCTTTCCAACCTAGAAAGCGGCCGGGTAGAATGGCATCCAGAAGCCCTGACCTTACAGGAATGTGTAGATTTAGCTCTCAGCCGACTACGCAGCCGTTCGGCCACAGAACCGCCGCCCAAAATCCAAACTCAAATAGACCCAAATCTGCCCTTAGTCAGAGCTGACGGTGATTGGCTGGTGGAGGTGATAGCTAAACTAATCGATAACGCTTGTAAATTTACTCTACCTCCAGGAACGATTACGATTACAGCCACTCAGAAAAGCAATGATCTAGTTGAGGTGACAGTGGCTGACACTGGGCGGGGTATTGAACCCAATCGTCTAGAAATCGTTTTTGACCGGTTCTATCAAGAAGAAGGTGCTATGCGACGTACTGCGGGGGGTACTGGTTTGGGACTAGCAATTAGCCGCCAAATTGTCAATGGCTGGGGCGGGGAAATTTGGGCAAAATCCAATGGTAAAGACCAGGGTAGTCAGTTTCATTTCACTGTTCCCATTGCCCACATCAGTCAAGAACAACAGCGCAGGAAAGCCAAGAGTAATTTCTAAGACTAAAAACTGTTACAGTCTATGACGCGATCGCAATATGATCGGGTCAGCGGTGTTACGATTCCCTAAAAACCGTTGAGAGAGATATTTTTTATGGCAGAAAAACTTTCTGGACAAACCCCCCTATTTGGTGGTAGCACTGGTGGCTTACTCCAAAAAGCAGTAGAGGAAGAAAAGTACGCTATCACTTGGACTAGCCCTAAAGAGCAAGTTTTTGAAATGCCTACCGGTGGCGCTGCTACTATGCGCAAAGGCGAAAACCTGCTATATATAGCTCGTAAAGAACATGGCATTGCCTTGGGCGGTCAACTCCGGAAATTCAAAATCACAGACTACAAAATTTACCGGATTTTACCAAATGGGGAAACCACCTTCATTCACCCAGCTGATGGTGTGTTCCCAGAAAAAGTTAACGCCGGTCGCGAAAAGGTGCGTCATGTACCACGCAGCATTGGGGAAAATCCCAGTCCCGCTAAACTTAAGTTCAGTGGTAAAGCTACCCACGATGTCTAGAGGCTAGGTATTGGGGATGAGGGGAGTAATGGAATTGTTTCTCCCCATCCCCCTCTCCTCCTGTGCTCACCACTCTCTAAATCCATTTATGATGTTCCCTGATTTCTCTGATTTTTCTGAACTAGCTTTACAAGGTAATTTTGTCCCAGTGTATCAAGAATGGGTAGCAGACCTCGATACCCCAGTATCTGCTTGGTATAAAGTCTGCTCCGGTCAGCCTTATAGCTTTTTGTTGGAATCAGTAGAAGGGGGCGAAAACATCGGCCGTTATAGTTTACTCGGTTGTAATCCCCTGTGGATTTTGTCCGCCCGGGGTGACACGACTACTCAAACACATCGGGATGGTTCCCAAGTTGTGTTTACAGGAGACCCGTTTGCAGCTTTGGCTCAATGTCTGGCACCCTATAAACCAGTGACTTTACCCCAACTCCCCCCAGGAATTGGCGGACTGTTTGGCTTTTGGGGTTATGAGTTGATTCGGTGGATCGAACCACGTGTACCTATTCATCCACAAGATGAGCGTAACATCCCTGATGGATTGTGGATGCAGGTAGACCACTTGTTAATTTTTGACCAGGTGAAACGGAAAATCTGGGCGATCGCCTATGCTGATTTACGTGATCAAAATGTGAATTTATGGCAGGTTTATGAACAAACGTGCGATCGCGTCACACAGATGCTCTCTCAGTTATCCCGCCCTGTGTCGCCCCAAGAAACAATGTTAGAATGGAAACCGCCGGGCAGCAAGGATGGGGGAGGGATAGAAGAATATACTAGCAACTTGACACAGGAGGAATTCTGTGATAGTGTGGAGAAAGCGAAGGAATACATAAAGGCTGGAGACATATTTCAAGTCGTTATATCCCAGAGGTTATCGACAAAATATAAAGGTGATCCCTTTGCCCTTTATCGCTCCCTGCGCCAAATTAATCCTTCCCCCTACATGGCTTTCTTTAATTTCCAAGACTGGCAGATTATCGGTTCCAGTCCGGAGGTGATGGTAAAAGCCCAAGCCGATGGAGCGGGTGGGGTAGTAGCTACAGTCAGACCCATAGCTGGGACGCGTCCGAGAGGTAAAACCCCACAGGAAGATGCAGCTTTAGCTACAGATTTACTGCAAGATCCCAAGGAAACAGCAGAACACGTGATGTTGGTTGACCTAGGTCGTAACGACTTAGGAAGGGTCTGTGAAAGTGGAAGCGTGAGAGTTGATGAGTTAATGGTGGTAGAGCGTTATTCCCACGTGATGCACATTGTGAGTAATGTGGTGGGTAAGCTATCATCAGATAAAAGCGCCTGGGACTTACTCAAGGCCTGTTTCCCAGCGGGTACTGTCAGCGGTGCGCCGAAAATCCGGGCGATGGAAATTATCCACGAGTTGGAACCATGTCGTCGGGGTGTTTATTCTGGGGTCTATGGTTATTACGATTTTGAGGGACAATTGAATACTGCGATCGCGATTCGCACGATGGTATTGCATAATCATACTGTAACCGTCCAGGCGGGTGCGGGTCTAGTGGCTGATTCTGACCCACAGAAGGAATATCAGGAGACCTTAAATAAAGCTCGAGGTTTGTTAGTAGCTATTAGTTGTTTACAATGATGTAGTATTTAATCAATTTTTTGCGCGAGGATCAGGTTTAATACATTCAGTTCCCGGGAGTGTAGTAGATATTTTTCTGTGAACAGTTTTTGTCTCATTTCTGCTAAAGCAGAACTTCTAAAGACTAAAAAGGGAAATTCTTGATAATTATGACCTATAGGTAAGATGTTAGTGACCGGGTATAACGAACGAAGGTATGTAAATAGAATATCACGGAAACGCAGGTCTTCTGGTTCTTCTGGTTCCTCAGCAAAATATTGACTCATGACTTCTCCACTAATAAATACAAGTAAGGGTAAGGCGTAATATTGGTCACTATATTCACTGGTTTGTGTGAAGTTTTGTGTCTTGGGTGGCGCTTTTTTCAATTTTTCCACTAGTTCAATTGCATCTTGAGTTGCAAATCTTAAGTTTTCAGGATAAATGGGATTTTTACTAATTAGTTTGAGATTATCCCATAATTCTCCATGAGCGTACTTTTCTATATCCAGGAATTTCATTTGATAAGATTCTTGGATATTTTTACTAGGTACTATGAGCAAACCACCGTTAATATAAGCTAACTCTAAAGGAGGAACATCTAGGAGTTGATCAAAACTATTAGCTAATTGCAAAAATTGCTCCTTAAAAGACTTCTGTAATTTTAAATAACTTTCTTCGGGAGTGTTTTCAACCCGAAAATTTCCATCTCCCATGAGTTTCTCTAGACTGGTATAGACTTGTTTTAATAACTCATGACTCCGATGGATTTGATATTCTTTCTTAAGTTGGTTGATCAGATTAACTATTTGACTAGAAAATGTTTCCCCAGCAGCTAAAACCGACTTACCACCGATAGGAATCAGTATATATTTCTTTCTGCCAATTTTACCATAACCATATATGCGAGTCATCATGGAAGCCTTAAGAATTAACAGCAGGTTTAATAAACTGAGGACACTTTCTTGTAAAGACAATTGAGGGTCATCTTGGTAATAAACAGAACGTTCAGCTAAATAGAAGTACAAGTATTTATCTTGGTTATCTATATGATCATTTCCCCGACCGCGGTAAATCACCTGAATGATTTCCATCAGGTTTTTTTCAATCTCAAACTTAGGGATTTCTACCAAAATGTGCTTGGCTTTGGGGAAAGATAAACCACGACTTCCCGAAGCAGTCATGAAGACTACCTTGACATTTTCCTGATACTGTTGAAGTTGTTGTTTTTCTAATTCCGAGATATTGGCGTGTATTTCTATATAATGAGTATTTTTCTGGAAGTTCTCTTTACCCAAGGTTTCCTGGAGCTTGTCAATAATTTGTGTTAGTTTGGGTTTATTTTGGATGTATACTATAAATTGTTGCACCTGAGAATCTTGTAATAAATTCTGGATATCGGCGAAAATGACATCTAAGAGCTTTTGCTCTAAATTAGATTTATCCTTTAATTGCGCGCGATCGCTAAATTTACAAGACTCAATAAAAATTTGATAGCTAATAGTTAAGCTTTGAGCGGGGTAGGAATTAGCGTTAATCATGGTCGCAGGTAATTTTTTAAACTGCAAATTGACCACTGACAGGGGTTGAATATTTTCCAGAGCGTGACGAAAGTAGATTTTATTGGGTTCGGGGGTGGTATTTTCTAGATGTTGACAAATGACATTTTGATCCACGATGGAAGCATCTGCAATAATTACCTTAGTGTTAAAACCATTTTCAGGTTGATTTAACTGATATTTATTGATGAGTTTATGAATACCATGGAGAAACTCCACCCCTCCCTCATCCCCGGTAATTTCGTCTATCATAATAAATAGATGTTTGATGCGACGGGAGATATTTTGCATCTTTTGGGGAAAGACCTTATTTTCCCTGGTGTTGTATGCGTCGCTGAATATTTTCTCCAGGTGTTCAAGAGTATTTCCAGTCTGAGTTTTCTTCAGAGACTGGGTGGAAGTAGTAGCAATAACGTTGTTAGATAATTTGTGAGTAATGGTAGTATATAGTCCTTTGCAAAGACTCTTTAAAACACCTGCGGTTTTTTCTCCCCGGTCTATAATAGTATCATCGGTGATGTGTTCGAGTCGGTTACTGCGTCTCACCCCTCTTTCCAGATTTTGACTCTTAAGGAAATTAACTGTTCCTTGAATAAAATCCTCTTGATATAGGTTCGAGGTATATTCAACAGAGCATTTACCAGAGTTATCTTGAATCAGGTGAGTATGAGTATTGATCGCCAAGATTCTGTCATCTACTAAATCACCGGTTGCTTTATCCTTGAATTTTTCGATGATGTCGAGATTTACCTGTTTGCGGGGACTGACATAGAAAAATAGAAACCCTTCATCTAGATGATGTTTGAGAAAATTGACGATCGCAGTGGTTTTACCAATACCTGGGTTTCCGGTGAGGAATATATAGGTATTCTCAGACAGCAAAGATTTTTGAATCAGTTGACTATGTGCTTCGCGAAAGTTGTAGCTTCCCGTCAAACCTAAGTCGGAAATTAACTCTGGAGGAACTGGGGCGACAGAGTTAAAAAAGTCGCTAATTTTCTCGGTGTGAGGTGGTATGATATTGATGCGATCGCGGGTAATGTTTAAAAGAGAGTTGACAAACTCCCTACCTTGGTCAAAGCTACTCCCAGCGTTACGCTTAATTTTATCTAAAACTCGACGACGTGCGTCGGTGATTTGTTCTTCTTTGTCATGTGATTTATAGATTTGATGACAAGTCTCAAAAATCTTGAGTTGATCTGGTGTAATAGATATAGTATTGAATGAGCGATCGCTATAACCAATAGCATTAAACACAATTGACGATCTATCTGATATTATCCCCGTTTCTTGGAGAAATTGGTTAAAGCTATAAATATAAGCTGCTGCTTGAATTAACTTAGCGGTTTCCTTATCTTTAGCTTTAAAAGCTGTGAAATAGTCTGTTAAACTAGGTGAGAAGTCCAAACCCAAAGAATTAGTATCAACACTCAAGCTAGAAAACACACTTTTAGAACGGACATAGTTAACATCCCGCATCAATAAGTTGCGAATAACTTCCACATAATCAATATTTTGGATATCTTCATCAGTGTGAACAGAAAATATTGATAAATCAAGACATAAAACCCGATATTTACGCCGACACTTGAGCAAAATCAAAGTATCTGCATTCAGAAAACTACCTTTTTCCTGATATCTAGGAATATAGTCAGCAGTATTTTGTAACTGATCAAACTGGGAAAGAACATCTTTAAACCACTGGGTCTGGTCGGTTTCATAAGTTCCAATACTGTTATCACCATGAAAACAGCATTGATAATAGAGAATTTCCAGGTGTGGGTAATTCCCTGATTCTTCATACCCCAAAGATGTCAAATATTCTCTAAAGAAATTTAACCCCGATAAAAATCCCTTTTGAACAAAGAATTGACACCAGGTTTCAGCTATATCTCGTTCTAAGGTACTTAATACCCTATCAATTATTCTTTGTCGAATTTTAGAGAACTTGAGGTTTTGTAATTGGTGACGATATAGATTACCAAATTTCTGCTTAATTTGTTGTTGCTGAATATAGCAGAGAACACCAATATTAAAACCCACCTCAAATAATCTTCCTAAATCCTCAGCTATGTTCGCAGTCATATTGATTTATTTCCTTTTCTTATTAGTCATCCTATTTGAGTTGAGAAATTATCAGTGAGGAAAGGGGACAGTTCCCCTATATCTGTTTTTGAACGCAAAGGGCGCAAAGGTTGGCGCAAAGGTACGCAAAGGTTGATTGGCGGTCTAGACTATGATTACATACATGATTTTCTAGTCAGATTTATCTGACTTTAGCTTTGAGACGGGGGTTTTTAACCCCCGGTTCCCTGGGTGGCGATCGCCCCACAGATCCCTGACTTCTTCCATAACCTAGGGAGTTATTGAATATTTGGGAGAGAAGTCGGGGATCTTACACCCCCTCCCACAGTCACACAGATCCCCGACTTCTAGCTAAGTTATCTTAGATTATCTGTGATGATGTGAGAAGTCGGGGATCTTAACCACCCGACATCTGATTAACTATATTCATGGTTTCCACACTCACCCTACACACCCGCATCAATAAATCTATTACCTGTTCCTTGTAGTCTGCAAACCGGTAAGTATTAAACTTTTCCTCAATAGTCGGGTCTTTGGGTTTCTTCTCTTTATATTGATCTAAAATCCATTCTAAGGCGCAACGATTGCCCAGCATATATTCCCATGCTATACTGGGTATACCTTGTAATGTGGTCACATCATCTAAGATAATAATTCCTT
>NZ_JANQDG010000095.1:0-28061 GCF_029891665.1 Anabaenopsis sp. FSS-46
TACTCTTGACAAAATGTACCTTATTCTTATTGATAAAAACCTTATTTTATTGATAATCATCAACGGAGGATTAAGGTTTGGGGGTTTGCGAGCGATCGCTCTCACGAATGTTAAGAAAGATCCGGGTAATGGATAGCCTTGTGATCGGAGGGTACAAGTTTCAATCCCTGATAGGGATTATAGGTAATTGTAGCTTGCGGTAAATCTTTTACATAATAAAAAGTACCATTTGTTTCAATCCCTGATAGTGATTATAGGTAATTGTAACCGAGCATCTTGGCTTTAGCTTGTTCTAATTCGGATTCAGGTTTCAATCCCTGATAGGGATTATAGGTAATTGTAACAGAAATACTTTGATCGTCAACGCCACACCCTTAGAGGATGTTTGGAAAGTCAAAAAAAGCTCAAGTTATAAATTATTGATTTATCCCAACTCCCACCTCTGCTAGTGGTATAGCCTTGTTGGTTTAATTTATCTGCTATGGTTTGGTAGCTGTACCCTTGCTAATGCAGTTCCAGCATGACTTTAATTTTATTAAATCATACATATAATGTCATATATATGGTGCGATTCGTTCTTCCTAAATGAGTAGAAATGCTCAGGGACGGAAGGTAAGACTGGGTAAAACCAGACTCTTACAACTGTGTGTTCATGTAGGTGTGAATCCTACCCCCTAGGTGCAAGGGTGACAGCATCTTCCTTACGGTAGCGACTAGCCATCAATCCGTAAAGCACCGAAGAAAAGGCGTTCTTACTGGTAGCCCAAACTGGTACACGTCGAGCAAAGTACCCATGAGTAGTCAACAAAGATGTGTTTGAAGCGTCGTTACGACAAACCAGCCAAATCAGGCTGATAGGCTGGAACCAAAAGGTAAAGGATAAGGAAACGGCTACTCGTCTTTAGTCCGTTATGCACTTCCAACAAACCCGGCGTATAGCATCACTCTAAAGATACACAGAATGGACACACGGAACGAAGTAACCCCTTGTTAGCTCTTTTAGAAGGTCGAATCTAAAAGTAGGTGCTAACCGGATGCTGCAAGTGGGGAAGATTGGGTCAAAAGCGAACGCTTAGGGTAATGCCTAAGATATGCTGACAGACTCACGGTGATATGGATGATAAAGTTGTCAGTAGGAATTATGTCTAAAACGAGTGTAAAGACTACGGTAGAATGGAACACGATTAACTGGAAACAGTTAGAACGTCGCGTTTACAAAATCCAAAAACGAATTTATCAAGCCTCAGCCCGTGGTGATGTCAAGGTGGTTCGTGGACTCCAAAAGGTGCTGATGAAATCCTGGTCAGCCAAAGCTTTGGCTACACGTAGGGTAACTCAAGATAACCAAGGAAAGAAAACCGCCGGGGTTGATGGAGTTAAAGCTTTATCACCCAGCGAGAGATTGGAATTGGTAGAAGAGTTAAAACTAGGGTCTAAACCCAAACCAACCAGAAGAGTTTGGATAGACAAACCCAGAAGGGATGAGAAAAGACCCCTAGGAATACCCACAATGTATGATAGGGCACTACAGGCGCTTGTCAAACTGGTATTAGAGCCAGAATGGGAGGCAAAGTTTGAGCCTAACTCATACGGATTTAGACCAGGGCGCTCATGTCATGATGCCATAACAGCAATATTCAGTGCCATCAGGTACAAACCTAAATATGTATTAGATGCTGATATTGCCAAGTGTTTTGACAAGATTAACCATCAAGCATTGTTAAACAAACTGAACACTTACCCTAAACTACGCCGTCAAATCAAGGCATGGTTAAAAGCAGGTGTGGTTGATAGCAAAGTCTTATTCCCTACAGAAGAAGGCACGCCACAAGGCGGGGTAATATCCCCTCTACTGGCAAATGTAGCCTTACACGGTATGGAGGAAATTCTTAAAGAGTATGCCTCAAAATTACCAGGTAAAGGCTCAAAAATAAACAAGGCTTATGCTATATCAAT
The DNA here is from genome assembly GCF_029891665.1 of Anabaenopsis sp. FSS-46. Classification (NCBI taxonomy): domain Bacteria; kingdom Bacillati; phylum Cyanobacteriota; class Cyanophyceae; order Nostocales; family Nodulariaceae; genus Anabaenopsis; species Anabaenopsis sp. FSS-46. The sequence goes on from NZ_JANQDG010000095.1 coordinate 1,957, forward strand.
CATCAGATATGCAGATGATTTTGTCATTTTGCATGAAAATCTGACAGTTATCGAACAATGCAGGGAAATCTTAGTTAAATGGCTAAATGAAATGGGATTGGAATTAAAACCTAGTAAGACCAGATTGGCTCATACCTTGTATGAACACCAATCAGAGAAACCAGGATTTGATTTTCTTGGCTTCAATGTAAAGCAATACTCGGTTAGTAAATACAACTCAGGATTCAACACAAAGAAGGAAATACTAGGATTTAAAACCATCATCACCCCATCTAAGAAATCTGTTAGGAATCACTACGAAAAGATTTCTAACACTATTAAAAGAAACTTACCAGCACCACAACTAGGACTGATAAGTAAACTTAACCCGATAATTAAGGGATGGTGTAATTACTACTCATCTGTAGTAAGTAAAGAAATCTCCAATAATATCTCTAAACAGGTTTATCAACGGCTTTATAGATGGGCAAAGCGCCGACATCCCAATAAATCCAGCAAATGGATAACTAATAAGTATTGGCATACCATCGGAGACAACAACTGGGAGTTTGCAGTAAATATAGATGAAAAGTTCATCAAACTGTACAGACACCCAGAGAGTCCCATTGTACGTCATATCAAAGTTAAAGGCAACGCCTCACCATTTAACGGTGATTGGGTATATTGGAGTTCAAGAATGACAAACCATCCCGAAGCCAATAAAAGAGTAGCGACCCTACTTAAAAGGCAAAAGGGTAAATGTCCAGAATGTGGGCATTACTTTAGGGACGGTGATGTAATGGAAGTAGACCACATCCTACCCACATCCAAAGGTGGAAAAGATGAATACAAAAATCTACAACTATTACACAGACATTGCCACGACAAGAAGACAGCCAATGATGGCAGTCTTGTAGGTATTCATGACAAGAACCATATCATTGAGGAGCCGTATGAAGCGAAAGTTTCACGTACGGTTTTGTAGACGAGTCGGTTGGGTGACTGACCGGCTTAGTTTAATACGTTAGGTATAATATAAATAAATTCACATAAGTCATTGAAATGAGACTAAAACAACAAAAATCAGGTGCGCTGTCAATTCTTTCTGCTGAGAAAAGGAAAGTCTGGATACTTGCAGTAATGATTGCAACTACTCTTCTACTATCAAGTTGTAGTGGGACTAAGGATTATGAAACAGATTTAGGAGATCCCTCCCTTTATAAAGAGTTGTACACCAACACTAAACGAGAAAAGGAATCTCTCAAAAGAGAACTTGATCAGGCTCAAAACGAACTCAAGAACTGCGAAATAAATTATGCAGCATTAAAATCGAAGAAAGAGGGAGATATGGTTTTATGGGAACGAGAGAAGGCGGTTGAGGAAAGGGCAAAGAGAGTTACTGAGAGGGAAGTGCAGGTTCAGGAAGACGAAGAAATGGTTAGAAATGCAAAGTCTAAAATATTCGACAACTCTATTGAAATAGGTCAAAAAATAGGACAATTGGATAAAGATGAAAAGAGAATTAAAGAATTGTCAGAAGAATTGGAAATTTCTCATAATCATCAGGATTTTTTAATGTTTATAATTGTGATATTAACTGTTTTTGTATTTGTTTGGTTAGCATATTTATTTTTTGATAAATATGGAGTGTTTCCTGCTGTAAAAAATGACAGATCTAAATCTAATTTGGGAATTATCGATGCTTCTGTAATAGGGGATGATGCAGAAGCATTGAAAAGAGGTATTGAGCCAAAATCTCAAGCTTTATTAGCTGAAAAGACAAAAGATAAGTAAGTCGGCGGGGAAATTTATAACTATGTAAGGAAAGGTTAACAATGGCAAAAATTGTTAAATTTAATACGTTTTGTACTATGCTTTCTTATTTCTCCCTTAGAGGTTGTTTGTCAAGTATGAAACAACTCAATTAAGCGAGTCTTCTGGGCATTAACCGAATCATGGCGATTTGCAAAAAGGTTTCAGGGGTCTGGGGTAAAATTTCGTAGTCCTTACTCAATCGACGACACCAATTAAACCAACCAAAACTACGCTCGACAACCCAACACTTTGGTAACAGAACAAAGCCTTTAGTATTAACTGGACGACGTATAACCTACAAAAGCCAATGATACGTATCCATCAACCATCTCATAAAGCCTTCACGTTGATACTCAGCATCAACCCAAATGAGCGCCAACCGATTTAAGCGATCGCTAATTGCATAATAGATATAGCCCATGTTGATAGTTTGTCCTGTCATTTCTTCTAAACATAATGCTTGGGCGCAAACTTGTAATTCGTCGTTATCCCACTGGCCTTTACGTCCCCGTTTGTATTCTATAGGATAATATTCACCTGCTACAACTTCAATTAAATCAGATTTCCCCATGAGGTTATATGTTTCTGATTTTAAATAAATCGCCCGGATTTCCCAGGTGTCTCCTCCATGAATATCACCCATAGTGTGGACACGCTCATGTAAATTAGTGCCTTCAATGGTATATTGATTATCGGTAAACTCTCCAGCACAAAACATCCGCCAATAGCGATGAGGACAATAGGCGTATTGGTTCAAGGCCGCAATCTGGATATATTCGGTATTATTATTCATAATTTTTGGTGATTTTTGATTGATATGTTCGCCGCATCATCCCCATACCCATTGGTGTTTTCCGTCCTACCCCTGCATATAAGGCAAAATCAGCTAATGCGTTAATTTTTTTAATTTCTATAGGTTCGATTTCTCCTAAGATTTGATAGCTCACTTCTCCCGCAAATCCAATAAATTTACTACGAGAGTCTGCGACAATTTCTGTATGAATGTTGAAGAATGAGGGGAATATTGACTCTACAGCAATTTGATTAATTTCGATTTCACTATATTTATTCCACCGAGAAAGTAGGGAATTAAAGATACATTCTCTGGTGGGGAGGGTGCTGTCATATTTTCCTTGACGGAAAGCGGTGGGTGTGGAGAAAGTAAAGTGAATATTGCGATAGCGATCGCTGGCTTGCTGATATAATTGACTATAGGGTATGGTATTAGCCCAAGGTTGGTTAGATTGGGGTGTACCTTGAATGCTGGTAATATACAAGTCAGCGGGGCCTAGATGCCAAGGGTGATTAGGGTTAAGATTGAGCCAGAGTTGGGTAAGTTGACTAAAGAGTGTGTCATCTAACAGGGAGATGCGCCACCAGCAAGGCTTTCCTGGGGGGATGGCTTCTTGATGTGTATGTTGTAGTTTAGACATTCCTCTAGTTCCCTGAAGGAAATTAGTTTGTAGGGGTGAGAGGGTAAAGGCTTTATCAGCACTAGGATTATGTAGGCGATCGCCTAATGTAGGATCTACGGAACTGACAAGGGTTAAAAATAGTGCGTGCAGATGTCTTCCTGTGAGAAACTGGGGAGGGATAGGCGACAAGGGAAGGAGGTTAATAATTAAGCTATGAGGCATATTTATATAGTTAGGAATATTTTGTCTTTGGTGGGGAGGGGTGAGGTAAAGGTAATTTATAATTGGGAGATATAGCCAAAGTCAATAAAAACTCAACAATTTACTTTGCTGTTTTATTGGGGCGTTTTACTTGCGTTTTTTTGTGCTAGACTTGGTAGCTCTTGATTCAATGGTAAAGTCTGGTATTTCTGCTAGTTCAGATTGACTTAAACTATACTGTTCACAAACCAAGCTCAACCGACTTCCTGGGGTTTGCACTGCGTTAACGGAGTGAGTCAAATCACCTTGAAAGTAAAGTAAAGTGTTCACCTGGGGTTTAATTTGTCCCAGTTGGCGTTTATGAGACTTGAGTACTAGTTCTCCCCCTACCATATCTTCAGGTAAGCGTACATACAGAACACTGACACACATAGGTGGTTCTATGGTTTTGCAGTAAGAACGCAAGGAACGGTCAATGTGGGGGTCTACACGGGAACCTTGTTGAAGCTGTAAGGGATTGAGGTAAAAAGCATTACATTCTGGTTGAAGAGCTAAATCTAAATAGGGCTTAAAGTAGGGGAATTTTTGTTCTACAGTGGAGATGTGCGATCGCCTAAACACTAGAGAAAATCCCTTAGTGGCGACAAAATCGCGGTTAAGGTTATTGATCGCAAAGTAAGAACAAGCCTGAATTTCTCCCCATAGGTTATTGAGATACTCCATTGGGAAAGCGTTATGCTGTTGTTGAAAGTATTTCACCGTGAGTTTAAAAAGCGATAGAAAGTAAAATTAGGAACCACATTAGATAAATCATCTGTGTTTATTTGTATATATCTGTGGTTCCATATTGCTAAAACCGACCTTGATTAACTCCCAAAACGGTATTCCATGCGAGCGGGAAGCTTTAACCCTAGGATATCATCAAAGTAATAGTATAAACCTCGCATTTTGACATTTTGAATCAGGCTAACAGGAGGCATATTTACTACATCATAGCTAATAACTTGATTAGTAAACATGACATCTAAAGGGTTTAAAGGATATTTACAAGTAAATAAACCCTCAGTAGTGTGAGAGTTATGTAACTCCGTAACTGTCACCTCAGCCTTACTCATCCACTTACCCAAGCGGATCCATTTTGGTAATTTAATTGGTTTTTCAGCAATTAGGAAAAATTCAAATTGACTTTCTGGTGCAATTTCTTTAGTTCTACCAAAACTGGGGATGTTCTTTTGGGTTTTCTCCATCTCGACATGATAGTTATTATTAGCATACTTCCAGGTGTTGAGAATGGCGGAATGATGCAAAACCCTAGCGGGAGTAATGTAAATTTTCTGCTGGTTGAGTGGTATTAAATGCTCCTCATATTTTGGTACTTGTTCCTGGCTAAAGTAGCGATAGGAATGTTCATCAGCTACGGTAGTAGAGTGGATTTCACTATCAACTAAACCCAGTGCGTAACAGAGGGCGTAATTGTGAATTATTGGCTCTGTTTCGTAAAGTCGCCCAATTTCACGGGTGGCAAAATACAGGCTATCATGTAGTTCTAATTGACATTGGTAGATAATGCTCATAGAGGTTACTTAGCCTTAGCACTTGTTTTCTTTTTGCTAATGTGCTTTTTAGCATAATCCTTGGCTTCCCCATCAGCTTTCTCTAAAATTGCTTTAATTCCTGTTTCTGTACCTGTAAGGGTCTTAACTTCCTGTAGCAGAGGTGAAAAAGCATCACCAATAAAATCAGTGTGTACAATAAACTCATCAGCCATTAAAGCCTCAATTGCACTTTTAGCAGCACTAATTACATCATCCTCATCCAAAGGTTCAGGAGGATGAATGGTATTTTGGGCTTTCATTTGGTCATATATCGCTTGAGTCCAACGGAGATTACTGGTAATTTCTCCATCTGCAAATACAACACCAATCAACTCATTGCGCAGGCGACCTGTACGGGTGGTTTGCGCTCCATAGTGGCGGGTTCTGAGAATATTATTAAAAACGTAAAGGAAACTCGCCTCTGTGGGGTCTTTGAGGGTGACAATACTAGGGAAGAAAACCTGCGGTCTAATATGGTCTTGCTGATTAATACGACTGGTAACTTCACCGGGTTTAGAACCATTTTCCCCCTTGGATGCCATTGTACCATTTTCAAAGGGGGCGTTGAGGGTAAAAGTTTCGTGGGATTCGTCAAAAGGGGTAATTGAAAATGCTGTATCTACAATTACCTTAGATTTTTCCGAACCAGAGTCACCAATGGCAAAACCGTAAATAATACAATCAGGATTATCCATAGCGAAACTAACGTTATATTCGCATTCCTCCGCAGTCATCAAGCCGTAGTTACGCAGTAATTCCCGACCAACTAAACGTTCTGGGGTAGATTGTTTGCGCTTAAACATTGATAAACGGCTGATTGTGGCTTTATCTTTAACTCCAGCTCTCACCCTGGCTTTATTTAATTCTCCATCTGTTTGAAAAAGTGGATAAGATTCTGTAATGCGGACAGTGAGAAAATGGGCATATTTTCCCATGGGTTTGTAGGGAATTGCAGCTTGGAATAGTTTTGAAGCAACTGTTTTTAGCAATGACATGATTAATCTATCCAGAGAATTGAATGTGTTTGATATTGGGTTAGAAATTGGGTTAATAGAAATATCTAATTACTCAGTTACATCATCTTTTTCGGGATCTTTTTCGGCGTTTTCCTTGTCATCTGCAAGGCGGTAAAGGAACTCACAAGTATCTCGAATTAAATTGATTTGACGACCTGCTAAACGAGCGCGATCGCCCGCAAATGATTTCTCAAATACCTCCTGAACAAAATATCTGGAAAAATCTACAACAGCTTGGCGTTCTTGTTCACGGTTACTCATTACCCAACGTCCTTCAGCAGTAGAAGCATGAACACGGTCCATGAGTTTAAACACTTCCGCCGCCACCGCCATTACTAATGTTTCTCCCTGAAAAACACTAGACTCAGCTTTAAGAATAGTTTCAGATGCGATCTCTATGGGTTTCAACACAGCATTAGATTTAGGGTTATAACGCTTATTAGCGCGGTAAAATTTCCGGTACAAATCTGTTAATTTTTGCGGATGATTTAAGCTTGATTGTTCTCCCACAATTAACTGCTCCATATTTTGATCAAATTTCACATGAGGGTCAAAACAAGGGTAAAAATGATAGGTATAAAGCCTAACTTTTGCAATTCTGGCTGTTTCCACTCCTTGGTTACGCACCCAGCGATTGAGATAAGCAAAAACATTCAAAGGACTGGTTTCAAAATCCTTAGCTAGTTCTGCAAACTTACCCCAATTCGCATCGTAACCAGTTTTACCTTGTTTAGCATTGACATCTAAATGAATAGCATAAGCCGCCGTTAACACATTTAAAGGTGCTGGGTATTGAATACTGTTTTCTTCCCAACCTTCTAAAATGTAATCAAGACGAAATCTATCCCTTTTGACTAAGGCGCGGAAAGCATGGGGCGCACTGTCTAAGAAAACGCTTTCCTCAAATTCAGCACCATCATTAAAAGGTGGAATTGGCGACTCAGAAACCACTGTTTTTACATCTAGAATCATAGGAAAAGCAAAAGCTAACCAACTCGGCATAATCCAAGATTCTGTGTCCGTGCTATCCTTTCCTGGGGGGAGTGCCATAAAATAAAATGTCAAGGGTTGATCTTCAGGATAAGAAAGCTTAAATGTGCGGTCTTTTCCAGCCTGGATATGTTCATCAATGATGAAGCTATCTACCCTTTGGTAATTTGCTTTTTCTAAGTTTGCCTGTAAATCCTTGCTGATGAAATGATTACGTATGCTAGTATCAAAGCGAGTTTGAGCAATACCATTGTATGCTTTCTGTAAAAACCTATTAGTTTCTGGGGTGAAATAATAAGTTGGGTAAAAATAGAGATAGCGGTATTTTCCGTCTTCAAAGCGTTTACCAACTGCTTGAGTTTGATTCATCAAAATTTGCCTGAGCATCATTTCCACACCCGCAATACTGGAAATGTTCCGCTTGGCGTTGGAACCTCCTAACATTTGTTTATTTGTATAAACTTGGGGTGTAAATAAAACTGCTGATTCCATTTGCTCAGTCACGGTGTAAGCTGAATGAGAAATTGAGCAAATAAGTTGCTTTCCTCTTCCTGATTTTTTAGCAGCATTATAACTATTTAATTCGTCTAAAAATGTCTGACTTTCAGCTACAGGTGATACTTGTTGCTTGCTATTTGGCAACATGACGACGCGATTTACCCACAGTCTTAAATCCTCCCAACCATCGGGTAATTCATACTCAGAAATTATCGGGTAAATCAAGGTTGATAAGTAATCGATAATTTGCTGACAAATTTCGCGGATGTTTTCAATCCCCGGATGAGATTCTAAATATTTAGCCGCTAAATAATACCATTCATAAGGTACTCCCCCAGTATTTCCTTTTAACTTATTTTCCTTCAGACTTTCGTTAATGCGTTGAATTTCCCGAACTGCGGGTAAATATGCTGTTAAATTCCACAACTCGGCCACTTTGTGGGTTAAGTCTAAATCTGGTAATGCTGGTAGTTTTTTATCTTTCTTTCTCGCAGCATCAATGCGGTTAACGGTCTCTTCCCAAATCTTACGGGTGACTAAATCACCAAATTCCGCTATCTGGTCGATGCGGATATCATCTTTAAATGTGAAATCATGGTCAGGAGATAAAACATTTTGTTGCTGAAATTTAATCAGATTTTCACTGCGACTTTGAGCAACGGAAGATTTATTAGAGTTTAATATCCTTAATGTAGCATCTAAAGCTACTTGCATTAAACCTAAATGCTCAAAGAATAAATTATAGTATTCCGCATACTTCATCCCTTTACCATCTCGACTAAATCCTGTTTGTCGCAGACGCAGTTGACCTGCACACAGTGACTTAATACTATTAACTACACGGTCTGATAAATTTTCTTTGGTAATGGGCGGTGCATTACGCAATGCTAGATAAATTACACCTGTGGGTAAATACAGTAAAGGTTGATAGTAAATGTTTTCATCAGTGTTAATACTGTTATGAGCATCAATTAAAGCATTATTAACTACATTAGTTAAAACCCCTCTATTTTCAGCAATACTGTGATAGGTAAATTTTAGTTTTCCATCACTTAATTGATGCAGAATTTCTTTGAGTCGGTTATGTTCCGCATCTTGGGGATGTTTGACAATTGAGGCGAGGGAATCAGCCAAACAAGTTAAATGACACAAACTTTTAATAGTGCGATCTTTGAGAACTGGATTTAAGCCAAATTCCGAAAAATTCCAGTTAGTATCCCAGCGTCTTTGTGCATTATAAGCTATGCACAATAAATCATCTAAATATTGCTGATAGGCTTCCCATTTATCTGGGTTAATAAACTTATCAAGTCCTAACTGGTGAATTTTTTGATCAATAATTTGGCGCTGTTCGGTTAAGGGTAAATTGCGACAGTCTGCTGGGACATCGGGAAATTTTTCAAAGTCATGTAAAATAAAGCCTGCAATTACTAATCGGCGTTCTTTTTCTTTCACCAGTCTTCCGACTGTAGTATCAAGTTGTTGTAACCTCTTTTCAATTAAGTTAGCCGGAAATAAACCATTGAGTAAATGTGTATTCAATGATTGGTCAGCAGCATTATCTCGGCGAACTTTACTTTTACCTGCTGCGGCTCGCTTGTGGTCAATTTCATCAAAGAATTTACCGCCTTTGGCTGTAACACCAATGGCTATATTGAGGAGGTTGGGTAAAACATACTCAGTGAAGTCAGCCATTACTGGGTCATGAGGATTTTGTGCCTGAATTGCTTCTCGTAATAGTTTAAGTGTGAGTAATTCACCCTGAGTTTCAATGGTACGGTCTGAAGAATCACCATCAAAACCAAAGTCTTGATTAAACAAATCATCGTCTAATTCTTCTAGTTCTTGATTGTCAAATAAATCTAGCTGCTGATTGTCTGCAGTGGCTTGAGTTTTTTTATTCATGATCTACAAATAATCAAATTGACTGATTATTGGTTGCAGGTAAGGAAGATATTAAGCATTGGGTTTTATAGTTTGTGAAGAGGAAAGCTGGAGTAAAACTTACTGTCTTAAGATGTGGCTTTTTAAGTGACTTATTCAAGCATCAGCCAAGCTGTTGGGGATTAAGATTGCTTACGCCTGAGCTTAATACCGCAAGCTGGTGCTTTCCTCTTGTAGGGAAATTATCGGATAGCCTATGACATTAGTTACTCGGTTAATAACCTATATTCAAATTGGTTATGAGCAACTTGTTTTTTTTCAATTAGGTAGCCTTTTCTACGAGCTTCAAATATGGTGTGTCCAAATCGGAAACTCACATTTGCTGCTAGCTCATCGCTAGAATGCCATTTACGATCCTTAAGAATTGCAATTAATTTCTCAAGGTTTTTTAATTTGACGGGCATATCATACTCCTTAACACCTATGGTCATGGCAGCCCAAATACTGGCCATATTTACGCATCAGCATTTGTATAGTTTTGAACCTACATAAAACGAAACCTGTTGTCAAGGAATTTTTCTGATTTTAATAAGCTTAGAGTTATTCAACACTAAAAGCTCTTGACATATTCAACCTGACTATGAAATACTTGCATCAGATCAAGCTTTACGAGCACGTAACCACTTAATTAATCCCTATTAGGGATTGAAAAGAATAAGTCTGTGCTTAAAACCGTAAGCTTTTTTTCTCAACAATCCCTATTAGGGATTGCAACCTTAAACAATCCATATTTCATCTCCTTTGCTTTTCAAGTTATGGGTGAGGGTATCTAGCAACAGTGCTGACTGACCAAAAGCGATCGCATAAGGTGCAGTAGCATCATGAACGCTGTATTGGTCGCAAATGGGGTAAATCTGAAAGTGCATTGGTAGTCGTAACCGCATCCGCACTTCCGATACAGGGCGACGAATGATGTAAGCAACTAAACCCTGTGTTTTCAGGCGTTTGTTAATTGCACTGATCCATTTATTTTCAGGTTGGGAAATTTCCACCCCAGTTAAAACCTGAACTTTCCCAGTATCCGCTATTGGTTGTAAGTCTCCTGGATAGGTAAATTTCCAGTTCAGTCGTTCCTCACGGTAGGAACGCAACTTAATAAATGCGAGACAATGAGCAAATCTACCTTTGGCTATGGGTTGTTCTGTGCGTTGTGCGGTTTCTGCGAGTGTCCGCATAAATCCTGCCTCTGTCCACATTTCAATGTCTAAATTGCTCAAAATACCTGGTAAATCGTAGGTTTTAAACCTGTCTGCTGGGTTTTCTTCCGTTAAGTCATACAACCCACATTGCAAAGGACTAGAACCCCGAAAACTAACAGCTTCTTCAGCAATGGGATTACCTGGTTTATCTGAGATTGCTTTCCAGTCTCCCGCCCATTGCTGAATATCTTCACCTATGGATTTGAGGCTATTATTAAATACTTGCTCACAGGCTTTTTGAAATTGTTGTCGGCTTTGGGCATACTGTTGTTTAATTGTGCGATCGCTCAATTGGTAACATAGCCAAAATGATTGTACAGTACCCCAGCGGCGATAATAACCATTAAAATCATTGATTTTTCTATAGTTATCATTAATTATGCTGTGAAAAAATGGGCGGTTATAAGTACCATCTACCCGTAAGGGTGGTGAATCTCCCTGAAATAAACGTTCTCCTAAAAAGTTAGGCACAAGAGCAAAAGCTGTAAAGTGGTTAAACTTAATCATTTGACCATCTTTCTCATAGCCATCATGTCTACCTAACCGCCCCAACCGTTGAATAAAATTACCTGCATCTGATGATTCAAAAATCAGAAAATTGATTTTAAAATCAACCCCTACATCAATTGTGCTGGTACCGATAACTAAATCAGCCATGAGACTGCGTTCTTTTATTTCCTTTCCAGAAAGCCCTGTATTTTCTCCTACTGTTATATCATAAGGTTGCAAAAATTCCTGAAAAAATGCCGTTAACCGCTTGACTGTTGCAATGGAGTTGAGAATAATTGCTCCTTTACTACCAGGGTAATTTTTAAACTGAGATAAGATTAACTCCCCATTTTCTTTGAGCCAATTTTCCGAAGCTTTAGAACTAGATTCTAAAGGAATAAAGTTGAGGGTTATTGTTCTGGCTACCTGTCGCCAACCTTGTGTTTGTAGTTGCTTTTCTTGGTCTGGTGTTGCAGGAAATTGATATTTATTCTCCGCAATGGGATTGATCACCTGACAGCGAAATCCTGCCTGTTGTAGTCTACTAATTAAGTTTGGATCTGGTGTAGCTGAGAGAAAAAGAAACTTTTTATGCCGATTTGTACAGCGAATTAACAACATTGTATTAATTACACTGGCAATTTGGGGGGCTGCAAAAACATGAAATTCATCAAAAATAAATAAGCCAAAATCTTTATCAATCCTACTCCATAATTTATCTGGGCTATCAACCCGGCTTATATAAGCACCTCTATGCAAATAGTGAAAAATATCAGGATTAGTCAGTAATACTTCTCTTTGATTTGCGAGAGTTGAAATAGCGGCCGATTTTTTTAGTCCTTCATTTTCAGCATAGATTTCTAAGTCAGCCCCGCTTAATTTAGCTAGACGCGGCTCATTTTCTGGTTGAAGTTGGGTAATATATCCTCTAATTTGTATTTCCTGGTCTCGTGCAAGTTCGTTAGTTGGGTAAAGTCCAATGGCGGAAGATTGGCCTTGAATCACTTCTAAATAAGCCGCTAAACTTTTACCGTCGCCTGTCATAGCTGTGTTGAACACTACGTCAATATTTGGATCGCGTAATGCTTCTAAGGTAGCTAATTGATGCCAAGAAAGTGACCAATTTTCAGGTAATTTCACGCCGTCAGGTGTGGGGACGGTTTGAGAATAAACAGGCTTGAGAGTAATTTTGCAATCTGCCGACATTCACTTAAATAGTGTCCGTAAACTGTTGTTATTTCTGATCATGCCATGCAAAATAGATGTTAGCAAGATATATCTGGATAAAAGTGTCCGTACAAATATGAGTCGGAAAGGTCAGTCTATAACTCTGTCTTTAAAGGAGCGGGATAAAGCAGAACTGGAAGCCATAGCTCTGCAATTTGGTATGATGTGGGGAAATCGCCCGAACATATCCAAGCTCATAGAAGCCATAGCCCAACGTAAGTTACGCATTGGTAACAATAACAATTGGACAGAAGACAGGATTAGAGCATTACATCGCTGTATAGGTGCATTAACCGACATTGGGCAAGTAGAACAAGCCCAAATTATTGCTAACCTGCTTCTAGAACGCAGCGAACTGTCAGTACCATTGCGGACGGAAATCGAAGGTTTTTTAGAAAATCTCCCCCCACCTTGGCGGTCACAAATAGATAACTACATTTTGCGACAGCAACCATTTCTGCTTTCCTACCAAGATGCAGCAGGGCGCGTACTGAATTTTACGGTGCGCCATGCTCGGATTACTCCCCAGGAAAAGCGCCAATATCTTAACTGCTGGTGTGAGGAAACAGAAGGAAACTCTGATATCCCTGAGCTGATTCATAACTGGACTTTACGCTTAGATAGAATTACAGATGCAGCTGTAACTTCTATTCCGGGTAAATGGCATCCTCAGTTAGATACAATCGACGTGGAAATACATATATTTGGCGGCTTGGCCTTTGGTTATCAAGCCAAACCGGAAGATCACATCAATGAATGGTTACCAGATCAACCAGGGGTGAGGCGAGTTGTGAGGACAGTATCAAATACTTTTTGGTTTAGCCGGGAGGTGATGCAGTATGGGCCAGACTGTGTAGTGATTCTACCTGAGAATGTACGCGATCGCCTGAAGGAAAAAGTTCGCAACCTCTGCAAGTTATACGATATTGAAATCACAAGTTAAATTCCATTCTCATAACATCATCCCCATCTTCAGAGGTCTTCGCTCCTCTGGTGAAATTCATCCTAAAATCTGCGCAATCATCCGATTGGCTTGGGAAGCATAACCACCGCCAAATAAATTGAAGTGATTGAGAATGTGATAGAGGTTATAGAGGGTTTTTCTTTGCTGATAACCTGGCTGTAAAGGAAACACTTGGTGATAACCTTGGTAAAACCCAGGGGGAAACCCACCAAATAATTCTGTCATGGCAATGTCAACTTCTCGATCGCCAAAATAAGTAGCTGGGTCAAATATGACAGGTTCTCCCGACAGAGTGAAACCAGCATTCCCACCCCATAAATCACCATGTACTAAGGATGGTTCTACTTGATGACCTGCTAATATGCCAGGAATAGCCGCCAGTAGTCTATCTTGTTGAGGAAAACTACCCCCCCGTCGCCTAGCTAATTGAAATTGATAATTTAAACGATATTTGGTATAAAATTCTGCCCAGTCTCCTGTCCAGGTGTTGATTTGAGGTGTGGAACCAATAGTATTATGAATTTTCCATCCAAAACCTTTACTACTAATGGCTTTGTGCATTGCTGCTAGTTTGCGCCCCATTTCTTCCCATTTACCCTTACCGCCTCCCATTTCCAGCCATTCCAAGACGAGATAGCTATACTTACCAGAAGTACCCCAACAAATGGGTTGAGGTACAAGAATCGTATCTGTAACCAGTATTTCACGTAACCCCAGGGACTCAGCTTCAAACATCCCTACTTGAGATGCTTGATTTAGCTTCACAAAGTAAGTTAAATCACTATCAGAAAGAGCATAACCTTGATTAATACAGCCACCACTAACACCCCGCTGGCGCTGAGTTTGGAATTTTTTGCCGGTTACTTGGCTGATATGGGTATCAATTTCAGTCCACATTTTCTTAGTAGGGTTTTAAGATCACTACCCCATAAGCATCGGGAGAAAGATACTGTTTTGCCGATCGCATTAAGTCAGTGGTATCTTGGGATTGAATATTATGGGGATAATTAAAAGCAGGTTCTAACTCTCCTATCATAGATTGATAGTAACCATATAAACCAGCGCGATCGCTTGGAGTTTCGTTACCAAATATATACCTATTGGCTACTTGTCGCCGCACACGAGCAATTTCTGCTTCTGAAACTAACTCTGTATGTAGTATGCGGATATGTTGGGCGATCGCCTCCTCCGCAGCCTGTAAATTTTCCACAGCACATTTAGCGGCAATATAGAATGTCCCTTGTAACTGATTAGTCATATTACTGACAGTAATAGAATTTACCAGTCCCCGTTCTTCCCGTAAATCTCGCACCAGTCTTGATGTGCGTCCATGTCCTAAAATACCCGCCAAAACATCCAACCCATAAATATCATCTAGCTGTTCCAACCCTGGAACCCGCCACACCATGACTAAACGCCCTTGCTGAAGACTCTCATCTATAAATTCCCGACGCACAACTTCTGTAAACGCAGGTTCAGGATTAACTCTTAACTCTTGAGTATTAATTGTTCTGTGTTCACTATGACTAAATCCCTCAGCTACAGTTGCAATTAATTCTTCTACGGGTAAATTACCCACAGCCACAGCGGTAATCGACTGGGGTTGATACCAAGTTGCGTGAAAGTCCCGCATTTGTTGGGCTTGCAGTTGAGAAATTACCCCTTCTGGTCCCAATACTGGACGGCGATAGGGTAAATGCTCAAAAGCCATCTCCATTGCTCTTCTGAAAGTCCGTCGCTGGGGATTATCTTCAGAACGGCGAATTTCTTCTAAAACCACTAAACGCTCCCGTTCAAAGGCATCTTCAGGAATACTGGCATTAAGAACTACATCTACTTGTAATGGCGCTAGCTCTACAAAGTCTTTGGGAGCAGTGGTTATGTAGTAATGAGTGTAATCTTGGCTAGTGGCTGCATTAGTCACAGCACCCCGTTCTTCAATTCGACGTTCAAACTCACCGCTTGCTAATCGGTCGGTGCCTTTAAAAACCATATGCTCTAAAAAGTGAGCCATACCATTAATTGTATTAGGTTCTACCGCCGAGCCTACTTTGATCCACAAGCTGAGATTTACAGCTTCTACTGGCATTTGCTCTGCGACTATGGTTAAACCATTTGGTAATTGGTGGAGTTTGGGGGCGTTTATCCGAGGGATTTGGAGCAGAGTTGAGGTCATGGGTGGTTAGGAGAGTCACGGCTTTTTACTCTTTCATCTTATCCACTAATTTTCATTGTGTATCTTGAGGGGAGTGTTGGGCTTGTGAATGTCACCCTGCTTTTTTTCACAGATGAAGTAAAATTATGAGTAGTAATATTAAGAATTATAAAGATAAATATCAATGACCCGTATTTCTACTCACAAAACTAAATCCCGCGTTGCTGTCATTGGTGCAGGTATAGGGGGACTGACGGCGGCGGCTTTATTAGCCCATAGGGGTTATAGTGTTTTAGTTCTCGACCAAGCCTTAGTTCCGGGGGGTTGTGCTTCTACATTTAAACGTCAAGGATTTACTTTTGATGTGGGGGCGACTCAGGTAGCAGGATTAGAACCGGGGGGAATTCACCACCGCATATTCTCAGAGTTAGCCATAGACTTACCAGCCGCAACACCCTGTGACCCCGCTTGTGCTGTGTATTTACCTGGAGAAAGTACACCAATTAATGTTTGGCGTGACCCCCAGAAATGGCAAGAGGAACGCCAAAAACAGTTTCCTGGTAGCGAACCTTTTTGGCAGATGATGGCGGTGTTATTTAAGGCTAGTTGGCAATTTCAAGGGCGTGACCCAGTATTACCACCGCGTAATTTGTGGGATTTATGGCAACTAGCTCAGGCGGTGCGCCCCAGTACATTGATTACAGTACCCTATACGTTATTTACCGTGGGCGATGCTTTAAGGTTTTACGGACTGGGTAAGGATCAGCGTCTGAGGACTTTTCTGGATTTGCAATTAAAACTCTATTCCCAGGTCAGTGCGGAGGAGACAGCTTTACTGTATGCTGCAACGGCGTTGAGTGTCTCTCAATTACCCCAAGGATTATTCCATCTCCAGGGTAGTATGCAGGTACTCAGCGATCGCCTGGTGACATCCTTAGAACGAGATGGTGGTAAGTTATTAATGCGCCATACTGTGGAACAAATTCAGGTAAAAAATGATCAAGCCAATGCTGTAGTCATTAGAAACCAGAAAACAGGTGAAGTGTGGACAGAAGTAGTAGATCATGTAGTTGCTAACGTCACAGTGCAAAATTTAGTGCAACTATTGGGAGAAAAAGCCCCTGCTGGTTATCAAAACCGTGTGGAAAAATTACCCCCAGCTTCGGGAGCCTTTGTGGTTTATTTAGGGGTAGATATAAGTGCTATTCCCCCCGGTTGTCCCCCCCATTTACAATTTTTGTATGATGTTAACGGCCCGATTGGTGAAAATAATTCTTTGTTTGTTTCCGTGAGTCACCCCGGAGATGGACGCGCTCCCGAAGGTAAAGCCACAATTATCGCTTCATCATTTGTCGATCCTACGCCCTGGTGGCAAGGTGAGAATTATCAACAGTTAAAACAACAGTATACAGAAGATGCGATCGCTCGTCTTGGGCAATATTTCTACCTCAAACCAGAAACCATTATTCATGTAGAAGCTGCTACCCCCCGTACCTTTGCCCATTACACAGGGCGCGATCGGGGTATAGTTGGTGGTATTGGTCAGAGAATACCCACCTTTGGACCGTTTGGTTTTGCCAATCGTACACCCATCCAGAATTTATGGTTAGTAGGTGACTCAACTCATCCAGGAGAAGGTACAGCTGGAGTTAGTTACTCAGCGCTGACAGTAGTTAGACAAATTCAGGCGCAATTTTAGAATTAACAGATTTCTAGTTAGAAGTTAATTACTAGAAATCAAGTATCTGTGTTCATCTGTGGTTGAATTGCAAAAACCAACATATGTACTAGCAAAGCCAAGACATAATAGGCGACAAATTTTACCTATCAAATATAGGTTTGTCTTAGGGAAGACCAGGAATCATAGCCACTTTAATCACCTCACGGGCTTTCATCTGGTAAAACACCTGTTCTAAGTCCTGTAGCGATCGCTCTTGACTGATTAACAATTCAAAAGGTATTTTACCACTAGCTATGAGTGAAAGCGCAGCCCGCACATATTCCGGTGTATTATGAAATACCCCTTTTAAGGTCAGTTCACTATAATGTAACTTTTCTGTGTCAACTGTAATAGTTGTGTCTCGCGGACAACCACCGAATAAATTCACAGTTGCACCAGGACGGGCGCAAGTGATGGCGGTTTCCCAGACACTAGGCACGCCTGTAGCTTCAATTACCACATCACCACCCCACCCCTGAGTAAGTTCTTTGACAACACTGGCAATATCGGGGATGTGATGATAATTAAATGTGTGTGTTGCTCCCAGTTGTTGACCTGTTTTCAGTCTGTGGTCATTACCTCCCCACAGGATAACTTGTGATGTCTGAGCTAATACAGCCACAAACATCAACCCAATCGCCCCATCTCCCAACACAACCACCCGGTCATGGGGTTTGACATCAGAACGAGCCACACCATGCAAGACACAGGCTAAAGGTTCGGTCATAGATGCTAAGGATAAAGGCAACTGATCGGGAACCCTGAACATATTATGTTGTACTATTGCCGCAGGAATCTTCAGATATTCGGCAAAAGTGCCATTATTCCACGTGATATTAGGACATAAAGAATACTCCTGTCGTTGACAAAAGAAGCATTTCATGCATGGTGCGGAATTATTAGCGACAATGCGATCGCCAACTTGCCAATCTCTCACACCAGTACCCACAGCCACAATTTCCCCTGCAGCCTCATGACCAAACAAGGTGGGGAGTTGCAGCATTTTGGCATGGCCACCACGCCGCCAAACCTTTAAATCTGTACCGCAGGTGGTTGCTACACCCACTTTCATCACCACTTCACCAGTGGTGGGGGTGGGTTCAGCCACCTGTTCTAAGCGTAAATCTTCTTGACCGTAGAGTAATGCTGCTAACACAGCTTGGAACCTAATTAGTTATTTACACTTGATTTTATCAGATTGTGGCAGACACTGAGAAATTCTCCCTAGTCTCTGAGTGTAGTTTGAGGTACAGCCTCATGGTGAGTTTCACCGGGCGTACGAACCACACGAGCTACAGTTAACATAGGTATCTCTTGGCGACAGGATTGGCAAAACCAATACAATTCATTATGACGGATATGACGCAGGAGGGAACCACCGCAACACGGACAGATGTTAGACATCATATTCATAGGATCCTCCTCAAGTAAAGTTGTTTAAAAGTTGGAAAAAAAATTTAATTAAAATCTGAGCTGATCTGTATCTAAATAACTATTTTCAAAGCCCAACCAGTTTGTTTAGCAATGGCGATCACCTGTTTAAGACCCTTTTCCAACAGAAAAGCGGCCTAAAAACGCTAGATAATAGGATTTTTATGGTTGGACTATGAAGGGATAATCCTGAGCTTCTATACCGTTATAAGTAGCGACATAGTTAAGTTTAATTGGCTGCTGGGCTTTGCTAATACTGACATAAGGTTGCTGGCGATAGTAGGTAAATACTTTTTGAGGATCTCGGATAATAAGGATTGTGCAAGATGTGGGCGGTGGGAGTTGATACCAAGGCGGAACTCTTTCCCTTCGGGGAACGAGTTGAGTGATCTTCATCAGTTGTTTCGGTTTACGTGGTGAAGAATTACTCAGAATAAGTATTTACATCAGCTTCTCAAAACAGAAAATTCGTACTTACTTTTCCTGATATAAATTGACCCCATGAACCTTTGGGAAGCCCATGTTAGTTAAGGGTATAATTAACCATTACCAAGAGAGTTTCCCAGATCGACAATGGCTAATTAGCAGCCATGTCTTTAGAATATACCTGAATTAAGACTGGTTGCATCTACCTTGGGGATCATGCCATAGTTAGTATTTTTTGTATTGGCAGTTACAGAATAATATTTGGTGTAGCTATTCATACTAAAAATCTCAGATATTTGTAATTTTTATTAACCATAAGTTAACCAAAATAGATTAACTAGAGTCATGTAAAATAATTCCTGCCAAAACTAATCAAAAATTAATATTTTTTTCCATAAGAAAATGAAAATAGCCACTTGGAATGTAAACTCAATTCGCACTCGCCTGGAACAGGTGATATTTTGGTTAAGGGAAAATCCCATTGATGTCCTGTGTTTACAGGAAACAAAAGTTGTAGATGCGGACTTTCCGCGATCGCCTTTAGAAGAATTGGGCTATCATACTTATTTTTCGGGACAAAAAGCTTATAATGGTGTAGCGATGATTAGTCGTCAACCACTTAGCAATATTAGCGCCGGTTTCACACCAATTCTACCCAATATTGACCCAGTATGGGATGTGCAGAAGCGCGTGATTACAGGAGTCATTGATGGTATTCGGATTGTAAATGTCTATGTCCCCAATGGTTCGGCCGTGGGCAGCGAAAAATACGAGCTTAAGCTGCGCTGGCTGACGGTACTAAGGGAGTATTTACACACCCTTTTACTTTCACAACCTGCACTCTGTATGTGTGGTGACTTCAACATTGCCTTAGCTGCCGAAGACATTCATGAAAAAGCTAATACGGATAATCATATCATGGCATCCGAACCAGAGCGCCAGTCTTTACGAGATATCTTAGATTTGGGGTTTGCTGATGCCTTTCGTAAGTTTACCACCCAAGGAGGACACTATAGTTGGTGGGACTATCGCGCCGCAGCTTTTAGGCGCAATATGGGTTGGCGAATTGACCATCATTATCTCACCCCAATACTCTATGAACGCGCCAAAAGCTGCATCATTGACCCTACCCCCAGAAAATTGCCCCAACCTAGCGACCACACTCCTGTAATTGTCGAATTTTAGATTAGGGTGTAAATGGAATTCATCACCCAAAATCCTTATGTTTCTGGTAACTGGAGCAACGGGAGGAATTGGTCGCAGAGTCGTGCGACTCCTACGCTTACAAGAAAAGTCAGTGAGAGCATTTGTCCGCCTCACTTCCCGTTATAACGAGTTAGAACACCGAGGAGCAGAAATCTTCATCGGTGATTTGCGACAAGACCAGGATATTGCAAAAGCTTGTCGCGGTGTGGAGTACGTTATCAGCGCCCACGGTTCTGATAGTGACTCCCTCCATTTGGATTATCGCGCCAACATTGAACTCATTGATCAGGCAAAAGCTAATGAAGTTAAGCACTTTGTCTTTATCTCAGTATTAGGAGCCGAACGAGGCTATGAAGATGCTCCCGTGTTCAAAGCCAAAAGAGCAGTAGAAAAATATTTAGAAGCTAGTGGCTTGAATTACACAATTTTACGCCCCTCTGGATTAGCATCGAATTTACTACCATTGGCAGAACAGTTTCGCGAAACAGGTTTTTATCTGCTCGTTGGTGATCCTAAAAACCGTAGTTCGGTTGTTAGTACCGATGATTTAGCCAGAATAGTAGTGGATTCAGTCAGAGTTGAGGGCGCATGCAACCAAATATTACCAGTGGGAGGTCCGGAGATTTTATTGCGTGAGGATATTCCCACCATTTTTAGTCGCGTCTTCAATAAGGAACCTTTAGTCATTAATTCTCCCCTATTCGTTGTTGACGGGTTACGGTCTACCTTGGGTTTATTTAATACCCAGGCACAACAAGCTCTAGGAACTTATCGCACATTGCTGGCCAATGAATTTTTCTGTCGAAAAGATGAAATAGCTAACTTAGAGAGGATTTTCAATTTTCACTTAGAAACTTTAGAAAATTTTCTGCGCCGCTATCTTGCAGTTTGAATTAGAGGGTGAATCGAGATCAGGAAGTAGGGAAGAATAAACTTCCCATTCCCCATTCCCCATTCCCCATTCCCCATTCCCCCATAATCTAAAATTTTATGAAATATTCCTTACTCGCAAATGCTGCTCAAGCGCGTCAAACAAAACAACAATTTGCTAAACCAGAAGACCAACTATCTTATGAAGTGGGTAAGGCTGTACAGGAATTGCCCCCACTATATACCAGGGTTTTGGCAGGAACACTGAGCTTGGTGGTATTTGGAGCGATCGCCTGGGCAAATTTCTCTCAAATAGATGAAGTGGCGATCGCACCGGGGGAATTAATCGCCTCTACACAGGTGCGACCAGTAACATCTTTAACTGGAGGCTCTATTGTCAAAGTCAAGGTACAAGAGGGCGATCACGTTATTAAAGATCAAGTTTTGATTCAACGTGACCCAGAATTGAAGCAAACAGATGTTAATCGCCTCACCCAATCAGCAAAATTAATCTCCCAAGACTTACAGCGTTTAGAAGCCGAACGCATTGGTACTACAGATACTGGGACAAAACTACAAGATGAACTTTTAGCATCCCGCCTTGCAGATTACCAAGCACGTCAAGCTGTCACCCAAGCAGAAGCCAATCGCCAACAAGCAATTATTGCACAGATACAAGAACGCTCTCTGCGCTTACAAGAAAATCTAGTCAACGCTCAAAGCAGCTTTGAAAATGCCCAAACTAATTTACTTAACGCGCAAAATGTCGTTATTTCAATAGAAAAAAATGTGGCGATCGCTCAAGAAAGAGAAGAAAATCTCCGGACTCTGATTGCTCCGGGTGCATTACCTAGAATTGACTACTTAGAGGCGCAAGAAAGATTAAATCGCGCCAATACAGACATGACCAGAGCAAAGGATGAAGTAATTAATGCCCAGAATAGATTAACTGAGATTAAAGACAGAATAGCATCCTTAAAAAGAGAGATTGCCGCCCAATCCCAAGAAATGCGTCAAGCAGAACAAGCCTATCAAGGAGTTCGCCAACAGTCCCAGCGTTTAGCCTCTGAGCGCCAAAGTGAAATTCTAACCCAAATCAAACAGCGCCAAGAAGAACTCAGCAATATCAACGGTCAACTTGAACAAGCAACAAAACAGCAAGCAGGGGAAACTATCAAAGCCCCAGTTACAGGTACAATCTACAAAGTTAAAGCCACCCCTGGCCCAGTACAGGCCGGTGAAGAGCTACTGTCAATCTTACCTACAGGGGAAGAAATATTATTAGAAGTTAAAGTTCGTAACCGTGATATTGGCTTTATTCGTCCAGGTATGACCGCAAAAGTGAAAATGGCAACTTTTCCCTTTCAGGAATTTGGCACCATTGATGGTACAGTTGTCCAAGTTAGTCCTAATGCAACTATAGATGAGGAACTGGGTTTAGTTTTCCCCACCAGAATACAGCTAAGTCAACATTCTATAAATGTCCAGGGCGAAAAGGTGGCTTTTACTCCTGGAATGGTTGCTAATGGTGAAATTGTCACTCGTCAAAAGTCAGTTTTAACTTTTATTATTGAGCCTGTAACTCGGAGATTTAGTCAAGCATTCTCAGTCAGGTAAGCTCATCCGACGCCTAACAGAAGTTTTTCTTTCCAGTCACACCCTACCATGTACACACAAGTCGAAGTAAATTATAAAGGGGCTGGGGTGTACACCCCAGTGCAAAAACCTTTGATTTGGCTAGGGTGTGTTATCAACGTTAGTCCCAAGGCTACTAAAATTGACTATGATGCGTTGTATTCAGGGACAACACACCCTAGACCACCCTAATAGTCACACCCAGACCACTACCGTTGAGTTTCGACATCCGTATCCGTAGCGATAATCCCACATGGTTCAGCAATTACCTTAATTTTGTGAAAGACATATCTCGGAATCTAAATTAGTATTACAATTACTTAGAAATAAAAAACTTTTGATGTAAAGTGTACAATCAGGAATATGGGGAGTAAACAATATTCTTCCATGTTAGACCAAGTTAAACAAAACTTTAGTCAGTGTATCAACCAAGGAGGAGTGATTTATGCCACAGGTTCAAAAAAGAGTATATTTAATTACACAAGAACAGCGTGATGCCTTACTCAACTATCTCTTAAATCGTCCATATCGTGAGGTAGCAACTGGAGTTGAGTTTCTCAATAATGCACCAACTACTATGGTGAATCTGGAAGTTACCAATGAGCAGTTAGAAAGTATGACTGGCGCAACACAACCGGAATCTGAAACCAAGGCACAAGAGGAAAAAGAAGTACAAATTGCCAACGCTCCTACAGAAAAATTAGGTGCTTTTAATGCAGTTTAATTAACTCTTGATTCACTAGTAATGATCAAGTAGTTCCACTTAAAAAAAGTTACCTAAGTAAAATCAGCATTAAAAACATGTTGACGGAGAAAGTCTAGAAAGATGGTCGGCTCTCTTTATGTAGGTAACTTGTTTAATTTTAATTAAATTTATTCAGATCAATTGGGGTATTTACCAAAAACAATGTTTTTGGTGAAAATTTGGTATATTTCCGATGATAATTCCCAATATCAAATACTAATAGAAATCACAATCATCAACTCAATTACTATTTTCTTATGGATATCATCCAACCTACCAGTAATCCATTTAATACAGAATATCCATCCGATGGTATTCTACCATCTCAGAGTCGAGATCCTTTCCATCCTGCAATCAGAGAAATTGCCTTTGTTGATTCGCAGTTATATGATTATCAATCAGTAATTGAGAAATTGGATGGAAATATCCAGGCGATCGCTTTAGATAGCAATTACAGTGGCATTACCCAAATTACCGAGAAATTACGAAACTACAGTAATTTAGATGCCATCCATATTTTCAGTCATGGTCAAGCCGGTGGTGTACAGCTAGGTAGTTCCTTCTTGTCTCACGATAACTTATGGAATTATAAAGATGCCCTAAGTGGCTGGGGAGAAGCCCTACTGCCACAAGGTGACTTATTATTTTATGGATGTAATGTAGCGGCCGGCGAATTAGGCGAATCTTTCTTACAAAATATTAGTCAAATTACAGGGTTAGATGTAGCAGCATCAGATAACCTAACGGGAAATACAAGTTTAGGTGGTGATTGGCTGCTAGAATTTCAAACTGGAGAAGTGGCTTCCATATTTAATACAGAAACACTTAGCAGTTACTCAGGGCTTTTACTACCGCAACCATCATACAATAATGATTCCACTAACACCATAATTACTCTCACAAATTCAGCAGACAAACTTAAATTAACAACAGATGATACTGGTAAATTAACCTTAATTGATATAGGAGAAATACCAACCTTTGCCAGTATTACTTTTGATAAACCATCCCAGTCATTAACCATAGATACTCTAGATGGCGATGATGAAATTATCATTGACTCCAGCATAGAATTAGGTAGTGCTCACCTCATTGTGCGAGGTGAGAAAATTTCCCTCAACACCGGTGGGCAAATTACCACCACAGGAAACATCACCTTTAGCGCCGTCGCCAACATAGCAGCAGGAATAACCACAGCACAAATCAACCTAGCTGGGGGAATTACCGCCGGAAGTTTCATTGGGATAACGCAAACGGAAGGAACATTAATTTCTGAGAGTATTGACACTAGCGAACAAGCAATTATTCAGCTAGATAACGCCACACTAAATCTCAGTAATCTGGATTTACAGGTAATTAGAGCAAGTAAATATGAGTCATCGGCAAGCCTAGCAACAAATACTATCAATGGTGTTGCCACAGTCAACATTGGCAATAGCAACATTATTGCCACCAGCAATATCAATATTTTAGCTCAAGAAAATACAACCCTCACAGCAGAAAATCAAGGTATATCTATTAATAACAGTTTCCATGGACAAGTGGAAATTGGGATTAGTAATAGTAGCATTCAATCAGCCGCGCTGACAGTTAAAGCTCAAAGTGATGCTAACATCAAAGCACAAGCATCACAGGTAGTTAATGAAATTGCCGGAAATATTCAAGCCTATATAACTGATAGTAATAATATAGAAATTGGTAATGGGGGATTATCCCTGATAGCACAGGATAATACCAAAGCGACTGCCATTTCTCCAGGCATTAGCATTGACATAAACACAGGTTTAGGGCAATTAGGATTTACTGGGTCAGCAACAGTAAATACCTTAAACCGTACAACACAAGCGTATATTCAAAAATCTGGCATCAGAGTTATTGATGGCGATATTAACCTCAAAGCTGAGAAAAAGCAGCAAGCCATAGCCAATACTCCCGCTACACAAATAACTGATAATAGCTCACAAAGTCCCCTTATTTCTGTCAATATTCAACTTGATGGAACATATTCAGCCAACTCCATATTAGGTGACACCAGGGCATACATTGAAGACAGTACCTTAGAAACAGTGAACACTGGGGATATTGTCATCCAAGCACAAGACACCTCAATCATTGATGCTACAGCTCAAATCAGTGCCTTTGCAGAATCTCAATCACTAGTACCCGTAGATGGAGTTGGACTAGGAACATCCATAGCCTTTAACGCCATTGGTTGGCTTAGTGATTGGTTTAACAAGACACTAAATGACTTAATAGGAACCAGTGCGGGGATAACAGAGGAATCAGCAGATGTTCAGGCATACTTGAAAAATGTGACAATTACTGTTGCTGATGATTTATCTATTTTAGCCACATCAGCAGCGCAAATCAACGCCACAGTCAGCAACGCTGCCGAGTCTACTGCCTCATCTCTGTATGGAGCTAGTAGTATGGCAAGCAGTGGTATCCTCGCCAGCAACAAAGTCAGCACAACAGTAGCAGCTTACATAGATACCCCAGTAGGTAGCGCAGTCATTGGCGGTAAAACAGACATCACAGCCCAAGACAACATAGGCATATACAGCAACAGCAAAATAGTATCCTCT
>NZ_JANQDG010000096.1:0-9507 GCF_029891665.1 Anabaenopsis sp. FSS-46
GTAAAGGCAGGGGATGTACCGATATTGCCGGCTGTATCTGTTTGGGTGGCGGTGATGTTTTTACCTGTTCCCTGTCCAATGGTGGTGATGTTGGCTGGTGTCAGGCTGTAGGTGAAGTTGCCATTTCCATCCACCGGGGCTGTACCAAGTTCTGTACTGCCGAAACTGATGGTGACATTGCTACTACCTGGTTCTGCTGTACCTACTACTGTGTTGTCCCCATCTACACCACTGACTCTGCTATCTACTCCACCAATGCTGATAATTGTGACTGTGGGTGGTATGGTATCTACCAGGATATCGTCGCTGAAGGGAGTGGCGATCGCCACCACCTCCAACTGGAGCAGGTCGCTCACGTCACTGCTGTTACCGCCAGACTCAGGATCGCCCCACGTGACCACCGAGCCATCTGCCCTCAGTGCTGCGAAGGCAGACCCAGTGGAGAATATCTTCCAGACATCGGTCAGCAGGTCGCTCACGTCACTGCTGTTACCGCCAGACTCAGGATCGCCCCACGTGATCACCGAGCCATCTGCCCTCAGTGCTGCGAAGGCAGACCCAGTGGAGAATATCTCCCGGACATTGGTCAGCTGGCTAGCCACGGAACTGCTGTTACCGCCATAGTTAATATCGCCCCAGGTGACTACCAAGCCATCTTCCCTCACAGCAGCGAAAGCCCGGTCGTTAGAGAATATCTGGGTGACATTGGTCAGCTGGCTAGCCACGGAACTGCTGTTACCGCCATAGTTAATATCGCCCCAAGTAACGACAGTGCCATTACCCTTGCGTGCCGCGAAAGCCCGCTCAGTAGCAAATATCTGCCGGACATCAGTGATCGGGTTTGTATTACCGCCATACTGAGAATCGCCCCAAGTAACGACGGTGCGATCGACCCTCAGCGCCGCGAAAGCACCCTCAGTAGCGAATATCTGCCGGACACCGGTCGTGATCTGTCCAGTCACGTTCGCGTCAATGCTGTTACCACCATACTGAGGATTTCCCCAGGTAACAACCGAGCCATCAACCTTCAGCGCTGCGAAGGCATACCTAGTAGAGAATACCTGGGTGACATTGGTGAGCTGGTTAGCCAGTCCTGCGTTACCGCCATAGTCACTATTGCCCCAGACGACAACGGTGCGATCGCCCTTCAGTGCGGCAAAGGCCTGCTCAGTAGAGAATATCTGGGTGATATTGGTGAGCTGGTTAGCCACATCACTGCTGTTACCGCCAGGGTTAGACTGACCCCAGGTGACGACGGAGCCATCAACCTTCAGCGCTGCGAAGGCATACCTAGTAGAGAATATCTGGGTGACACCGGTGAGCTGGTTAGCTACCGCACTGCTGTTACCGCCACTGTTAGGTTTCCCCCAGGTGACGACGGAGCCGTCTTCCTTCAGGGCTGCAAAGGACCCCCCAGTAGAGAATATCTGGGTAACCCTGGTCAGCCGGTTAGCTACTGCGCCGCTATTACCACCATACTGAGGATCGCCCCAGGTCACGACTCTGCCATTACTTCTGATGGCTGCGAAGGCACGCTCATTCGCCCATTCCTGATGACTTCGACCTGGGCTGGCTATTAAGTTGTTCATTTAATACCCCATAAACACAGTTATACTTAGTAATTTACAGATATTTTTGGCTGTCGCCAAAAATATACCGTGACTGCAGCCCAGATATTCTTAACAAGATATATCAGATGATACCTGAGTTATATCAAAAATACTTTCAAAATTTACTTATAGTAATACTGACGTGATGTAAAGTTTGGATGTTGGATGTTTTGATGATGATTAAACGCACAAGGGGCGCAAAGGTAAGCGCAAAGTTACGCTGAGGTGTTTGTTAATTTTAAGAGGTTGGTGTTATGGGGCAGTTAGTTACTCAGGTTGATGCTTTTACTAATATATGTTTTGCTGGTAATCCGGCGGCGGTTTGTGTTTTGTCTGAGTCTCAAGATGATGGCTGGATGCAGAATGTGGCTCAGGAAATGAATTTATCTGAGACGGCTTTTTTACTCCAACAGGATGATGGTTTTAGGTTGCGTTGGTTTACTCCTACTGTGGAGGTCCCTCTGTGTGGTCACGCAACTTTGGCCAGCGCTCATGTGTTATGGTCTGAGGGGTATTTGTCCGGTGATGCAGTTGCTCGTTTTTATACTAAAAGCGGTGTTTTGATTGCTCAACGGTTGGGTGAGTGGATTTGTTTAGATTTTCCGGTGAATATTTCTCAAGTTACAGTTGCACCTCCCGCATTAACTGCGGCTTTGGGTGTACCTTGTAACTTAGTGCTGCAAAATTCTCTGGGCTATTTGGTAGAGGTGGAGTCGGAGGAGTTGGTACGACAAATGCAGCCGAATTTACAAGAGTTAAAAACTTTACCTATGGCTAATGTGATTGTGACTAGCCGCAGTGTTGCTGGTTCTGAATATGACTTTATCTCTCGGTTTTTTGCACCGGGTTTAGGTATAGATGAAGACCCTGTGACTGGGGCTGCCCATTGCTGTCTGGCTCCATTCTGGCGCGATCGCTTGGGTAAAAATGAGTTTTTGGCTTTTCAAGCCTCCCATCGTGGTGGAGTGGTTAAGGTGAGTTATTCAGGGGGCGATCGCGTGTTGCTTTCAGGACAAGCAGTAACTGTCATGCGGGGGGAATTGATTACTTAAAAAAGTCCGCCTACCCCTACATAAAAAAACCCTCAGATTAACTTCCAGCAGAGCCACACTCCACCTTGCAAATGTCCTTTAAACAGCCAAATGATACAAATCAGATGAGAAGTTGTGACTGGCCGATTCAAAAATTACCTGGATTAAGTCAGGAAGACCAAGCCCAATTGCAAAATTGTGGAATTACAACCACAAAAGACCTAATTAAACAAGGAAAAACTGCCCAAAGTAGGGTGGATTTGGCAAATAAACTACAGGTTAATCTTCAATATGTAAATAAATGGATGGCTTTAGCGGATTTAGCGCGTATTCCTGGTATAGGAGTGCAATATTGCGGTTTATTGCTCCATTCCGGTATTGGTTCTGTAGCACAACTGGCTCAAACACCCACCTACAGGGTACACCAACAAATTATGCGCCTGCAAGTCTCAACAATGCAACGCCGAGATTTGTGTCCAGCTATTGATGTGGTAGAACAGTGGAGTCAACAAGCAAAAATAGTGCTGAGTTCTCAGGAGTGATGTATTATTCCTTGGCCAACACGCCATTGAGAAAAATGTCGGCTAATCCTTCGGCCATTTGCTGCATTTCCTGGGGGGAAGCATCGGGAGCTATAACAGTATTGTTAGAGAAACCGGCGATCGCAAACATTCCTAAAAAAACCTTAGCCACCAGTTTAGCATCGGTTTGGCGATAAATCCCCTTATCCATGGCAGTTTGAAAGAAAGCTTCAGCCACACCGGTCATTTTATCAATGACTTCTTCTTGAATGCGATCGCGCAAATCTGGATGAAACTGGACTTCCATAAAACAGACCCTCATCATATCTACATTTTTATGTAGATTCCACATCCGGCGGCGCATCACTTGTGCAATAGCCTTATAACTACCCATTTCACTCAATTCTGTGAGCAAATCTGTTAAAATATCGACCCACCCACTAGTAGCTACTTCCACTAAAATGGATTTTTTATTAGGAAAATGACGAAACAGAGTACCCTCAGCAACCCCAGCTGCTTGTGCTAAGTCACGGGTGGTAGTACCATCAAATCCCTGAGAAGCAAACAACTTCTGTGCGGACTCTAAAATGCGGGTACGTGTTTGTGCTTCTGAAGGCGGAGGTGAATTAAAAACTCGCATAATAACTTATGGTGTGATCTTCCGAAGGCGGTTTGTATCATTATTCTCTAATATCAGGTACCAAAAACACAGAAACTTAAATACAAGGTTAACGCCCTGTTTGTTACTTAGCACATTTCTTAGATAATAGAACTTTAATTTTATTGTCGCTTATGAATCAGCCCCCTCGTTCAATTTTGGCTTGGTCATTGCGTCGGCTCTCGACCATTTTGATGGTACTCCTAATTTTATGGTGTGGGTTACTGCCAAACACAGCTCTAGCTGACACTCAAACGGCAAATCCTCTGCAAAGAATCCTGCAATTTCGTCAAAAACCACCACACAAGAGTTCAATTCAACCTTATTTAGATCGGGTAATTGAGCAACTAACAGAGTTTCGCCTGGATAATGGGATGAAATTCATTGTCTTAGAAAGACATCAAGCGCCTGTAGTTTCTTTTGTTACTTATGCTGATGTGGGCGGTGTGGATGAGCCGGATGGTCAAACTGGTGTAGCACACTTTTTAGAACATTTAGCATTTAAAGGTACTAAGCGTATTGGTACAAAAGACTACGAGGCAGAAAACCTATTACTAGACCGCCTAGAAGAGTTAGATGCCCAAATTAGAAGCGCAAAAGCCAATGGTAAACAAGATGATATCACTCAATTACAAACTGAATTTAAGCAAATACAGTCCCAAGCAGACCAGCTAATCAAACAAAACGAATTAGGGCAAATTGTCAACCAAGCCGGGGGGGTAGGTTTAAATGCTACTACTTCTGCCGAAGCTACTAAATACTTTTACAGCTTTCCTTCTAATAAGTTGAAACTGTGGATGTCACTCGAATCAGAGCGATTCTTAGAACCTGTACTACGTCGCGAGTTTTACAAAGAAAAAGATGTAATTTTGGAAGAACGCCGGATGCGGGTAGATAATTCGCCTATCGGTACAATGGTGGAAAACTTTATCGATACTGCTTTCACAGTCCATCCCTACCGGCGACCGGTGATTGGTTATGAAGAGGATATCCGGAATCTGACACCCGAAGATGTACAAAACTTCTTTAACGCTCACTATGTACCGAGTAATTTAACCATTGCCATTGTCGGAGATGTCGATGCGGCCCAAGTGAAAAGACTGGCAAAAATTTACTTTGGCCGCTATCAAGCCAAACCAAAAGCAGCAGCAAAGATTCCACCCGAACCACCGCAAACACAAACACGAGAATTTACTTTAGAGTTACCCTCCCAACCTTGGTATTTAGAAGGCTATCACCGACCATCAGTTAGCCATCCCGATGATGCAGTTTATGAAATTATCGCAGGTTTATTAAGTAATGGGCGTACGTCTCGTTTGTATAAATCTTTGGTAGAACAGCAGCGACTGGCCTTAAATGCTGAGGGTTTTAGTGGCTTTCCTGGTGATAAGTACCCAAATCTAATGTTATTTTATGCGCTTACGGCTCCCGGTCACACTGTGGATGAGGTGGCCTTAGCTTTGCGACAGGAAATTGACAAATTGAAAGCTCAACCTGTGACGGCGGCTGAGTTGCTACGGGTGAAAACTCAAGCACGGGCGAGTTTGTTACGTAGTCTTAATTCCAATATGGGTATGGCCCAGCAGTTATTAGAAGCGGAGGTAAAAACTGGTTCTTGGCGCAATTTGTTTGAGCAGTTAGATGCAATTTCGGCGGTGACACCTGCGGATATTCAACGGGTAGCTCAGGCAAGTTTTACATCACAAAACCGCACGATTGGTAAGTTGTTGTCACAACAAGGTTAACACAATGAAGCACACACAGGCTCAGGAGACGAAGAATGGGATTGAGAATTTTCAATGTTAAATTTAGGTTTGGCAAGAGTAGGAGTCTATTTTATGGTTTGATTCTGGTTGTTGCCTGTTTGTTGATCAGTTTTAACTTTTCTTGGGCGGCGACGGCAGCGGCTAAACACTATACTGAGTTAGCTCTGCCACCATTGCCTGAGATTAAGTTACCCAAAAATGAGCGGTTTGTGCTGGATAACGGTTTGGTTGTGTATTTAATGGAAGACCATGATTTACCGTTGGTAAATGGTATCGCTTTGATCCGGACTGGAAGTCGCCTAGAACCGGCTGATAAAATCGGGTTGGCTGGTTTTACTGGTGCGGTGATGCGGACTGGGGGAACTCAGAAGCATTCGGCTGATCAGCTCAATGAGATTTTAGAACAACGTGCTGCTACTGTGGAAACTGGTATTAGTGAAGCTTCAGGTAGTGCTAGTTTTCAGTCTCTCGCCGAAGATTTAGAAACGGTGTTTGATTTGTTTGCGGAGGTATTGAGACAACCTGTATTTGCCCAAAAACAGTTAGATTTAGCTAAAACCCAGGCTAGGGGTGGTATTGCTCGCCGTAATGATAATCCAGATGGTATTGCTAGACGAGAATTTCAGAAATTAATTTATGGCAATGATAGCCCCTATGCTCGCACTATGGAGTATGCCACCCTAGATAATATTTCCCGTGAGGATTTACTACCGTTTTACCAGCAATATTTTCATCCCAATAATATGATTTTAGGGATTGTAGGGGATTTTGAACCGCAGAAAATGCGATCGCTCATTCAAGCTAAGTTTGGCGATTGGGAACCCCACCCCGAAATTACTCCACCCCAGTTATCCGAGGTAACCCCAGCTAATACGGGTGGGATATTTTTTGTAGACCAACCACAACTAACTCAGAGTAGTGTCCTAATTGGACATCTGGGTGGTCAGTTGGACAATCCCGATTATGCTGCACTGGATGTATTGAATGGGGTATTAAATGGGTTTGGTGGACGTTTATTAAATGAGGTGCGATCGCGCCAAGGTTTAGCTTACTCTGTATATGCCTACTGGAGTCCGCGCTTCGATTACCCAGGAATGTTTATTGCAGGTGGACAAACCCGGTCAGATGCTACTGTGCAATTTGTCCAATCGGTACAAGCCGAAATCAAGCGTCTGCAAGCACAACCAGTGACAGCGCAGGAACTAGCTTATGCTAAAGAGTCTACTCTCAACTCCTTTGTATTCAACTTTGAAGACCCTGCTCAAACCTTATCACGGTTAATGCGATACGAATATTACGGCTATCCGGCTGATTTCTTATTTAGGTATCAAAAAGCCGTAGCCGCCACAACTGAAGCTGATGTGCAACGAGTAGCACAAAAATACCTCAAACCCGAAAAAATGGTAACTCTGGTAGTAGGGAACCAGACAGCCATTCAACCGCCATTGACGCAACTAGCAGCAACGGTAACCCCCATAGACGTGACAATTCTCATGTCCCAATCACAGGCGCAGAATTAAAAGTTCGCTGGAGACGCGAGACGTCGCGTCTCTAATCCCTAATAAACAAGTCAAGATGTAAAACTGCTAACTGGGCAAAACATCGGTTTTTCAGACGTAACTACTTGATTTTTGTCTAGAAAATTCACAAAGTTTCTTGACTTTTACCAATGAAATTGTCAAATATAAGAAAGAAATTATAATTTTGAGCATAATTCTGTCAAAAGCCTAGTAAGTCTCACCGGAAGTATTTAGGGAGTTAATCACATGGCAAGGATAACAATTGAGGATTTGTCCCTTCTTAAGGTTCAACAGATTCTCAATGAAATCACAGATGGGGAAATGAACAGGGTGGAGGGAAGTCAAGGAAGCGATATCAATGAACAGTCTTTAGCTAATAATCTAGATCAAAATCTAGATAATCTTCTTTTTAGCTTAAGAACCCAAATGGGTGTGGTGATTGTTGGTGCTAGAACTATGTTCAATGAAGGATTCAATTCTTTGTAAGCAATTTCTCTAATTAAATATTTAAAATAATGCTTGATTTTGAGGTAAATTAACTTCAAGATCGCTAAATTAACCTATAAATTAATTTATAGAAATAAATATCATCTGACATCTTCTTAGAGGATGTTTGGACAGTCATGATTACTGTATCGAATATTATTTGACCCCACCCTAACCCTCCCCTTGTAAGGGTAGGGGACTGGATTTGATTGTTTTTTGTGTGTTACCCAATCCTTCGGTGTTCCCTGTTCCGGTGTTCCTTAAGATAAAAATTACCTGTTTAATACTTTCCAAACATCCTCTTAGAGCAATTCTGTGGAAGCCTCCCATGGACCTTCTGTTCATGTCTCCTAGCCATGACTGTATCCAGTTCATGACTAAATATGCATTGGGTATCTTGAAATTTTTTCCAAAATAATTAGACGATAATTAGTTTCATAAATGTCATACATTTTCCAGACAAAAATCTTGAATATATGTCTTTTTAACAAGCTGTTTACCCTTGACTTTCTGATTTTTAATCAATAAAAATAGCAGTAACAGTTAAGCAAACACAGCTTGATTGCCTACCAATTTCATTTACCAAGAACAAGTGCTTGAGGAGCTAATATGGCAAACATCAAACTGTCTGAACTAAACGCTACTGGTTCTGAATTATTTCAAGATTCTGAGAGTTTTCTCAATGAATTACAGGATGTAGATTCTATTTCCGGTGGCGATACCTCTGGTCATGGTGATGGCTACGGCTACCCAGGAGTCAGTGGTATTTCTACACTGACTAAACTAGCCGAAGCATTTGTTACGGTCTATGCCATTGGTCATGTTACCGAACTAGCTAAGTCATTTAGTCAAGCATACTAATGGCTTCAGGTAACTACTAAGCTATCGGGCTTTTTAGGGGTTAAAGCCAATCAGTAATCTATGTTATCAACATGAATTTTACTGATGATTAATAATCCCTAAAAACCAAGCAGCTGCAACAATTTTCTGTGAGCTTGCTTAATTGGGACAAGACTATTAGGAGTAAATCATGGCTAATATCAAACTTTCTGAACTAAATACTGCTGGTTCTGAATTGTTTCAAGATTCCGAAAGTTTCTTGAACGAATTCAGCGATGTAGACTCCATCTCCGGTGGACAAATCGGTGTCGCTACAGGTGCTACATACGGCGCTAGCAACCTTCTAACATTAACTAAGTTAGCTGAAGCATTTGTGATTACATATGCCGTTGACCATGTGACTGTCTTGGCTAAATCATTCAGTTTAGCCGGCATCTAATAATTCTGCATCACTACAGAGCTTGATGGTTTTTCAGGGACTAAAGGCATAATCTTGTGTTATTACCAATTATCCCTGTGTTCTAGCTAATCTATGCAATCTTCAGTGTCATTACAACAGGTCTTTTAGGAGCAAATCATGGCAAATATTACACTGTCTGAACTACACGCTGCTGGTTCTGAATTATTTCAAGATTCTGAAAGTTTTCTGAATGAATTCAGCGATGTAGACTCCATCTCTGGTGGTCAAGTTGGCTTACGTCCAGTCCAGGCTGCTGCTAGTAATCCTATGACTCTTATGAAGTTAGCAGAGGCTTTTGTGACTATATATGCCATTGACCATGTGACTGCCTTAGCTAAGTCATTCAGTCAATTTTAATGACTTCAGGTAACTACTGAAATTCATGGCTCTTGAGGAATTAAAGGTAAGAACTAATTAATATGATTACCAATAATTCCTCAGATCCGGCTAGACACCATCTTGATCTTAACTGCAACAAACAAGTCTTCACAAGTCTTTTAGGAGTACATCATGGCTAATATTACTCTTTGTGAATTACACGCTGCTGGTTCTGAATTGTTTCAAGATTCTGAAAGTTTCTTGAATGAACTCAACGATGTTGATTCTATCTCTGGT
>NZ_JANQDG010000097.1:0-5305 GCF_029891665.1 Anabaenopsis sp. FSS-46
CTGTGGATAATTGATGACCACCCAGGGAAAATATACCATATCCTTCTTGCCAGATAAATTTTTGTGGTAAGTTTGGCAATGAATGATTGTAATAATAAGCGCTACTTCCCTTTAAACTTTTCACACATTCGGCAATAGATAGTTTAGGGGGAATAGAAATTACTAAATGAATATGGTCTTCAATTCCACCAATAGCATGAATAATACAACCCAGATGATCAGCCTTACCAATTAAATAACCATATACCTCATTTTCTATCTCATGACTAATTAAAGGCTCACGTTTTTTAGTCCCCCAAATAATATGATAATATAACCGCCATAAAGCCATAATTAAATTGATAAATTTAATCAAAAAAATCACACAAAAAAATCAAAAGAACCTCAACCTCCTTCCTAGTCGGTTTTTAACCGACTTGAGCTTTGAGACGGGGAATTCATTCCCCGGCTCCCCGGTGTTGATAACGATTGATGATGGCTCCTGTGTGGATAACCATCGATGATGGCTCCTGTGTGGATAAC
Source organism: Anabaenopsis sp. FSS-46 (assembly GCF_029891665.1). Taxonomy (NCBI): domain Bacteria; kingdom Bacillati; phylum Cyanobacteriota; class Cyanophyceae; order Nostocales; family Nodulariaceae; genus Anabaenopsis; species Anabaenopsis sp. FSS-46. The sequence goes on from NZ_JANQDG010000097.1 coordinate 523, forward strand.
GATTGATAATGGTTCCCCCGTATGGATAATGATCGCCCCGGCTAATTAAAGGCTCACGTTTTTTAGTCGCCCAGATAATATGATAATATAACTGCCATAAAGCCATAATTAAATTGATAAATTAAATCAAAATAACCTCAACCTCCTTCCTAGTCGGTTTTTAACCGACTTGAGCTTTGAGACGGGGAATTCATTCCCCGGCTCCCTGGATATGCAAAACCGAATCAATCTTAGTTAAACTTAGTTAAATTAGTAAGCATCGGGATTCAATCGGAGGAAATATGAGTGAATCGACATTGCTAAACTTAGATCAATCGACACCAGATTCAACCCCAGATTTTGTTAATCCCCCCACCCAGGATGAATTACTCTATGATGACGGCATCCCCATGGAAACCTATCGCCATAAACTGCAAATGGACTTACTGGTTGATCCCCTAGCTGCTTGGCTGGGGGATAAAGATGCCTTTGTGGGGGGTAATATGTTTGTTTACTTTAGTCCCCATCAATTGAAAAACCATGATTTTCGTGGTCCTGATATGTTTGCTGTGTTGGATGTTCCCAAGGGAGAGCGCAAATGCTGGGTAACTTGGGAAGAGGGTAAAGGTCCAGATGTGGTGATAGAGTTGCTATCCTCTAGCACTGCTTCCCGAGATAAGACTGACAAAAAAGAAATATACCAAAACAGGCTGAGAGTACCAGAATACTTTTGGTATGATCCCTTTAATCCCAATGAGTTTGCTGGTTTTATAATCAGGGATCATGGATATGAACCAATCATCCCCGATGAGCAAAACAGGCTCATCAGTCAAAAATTAGGTTTAGCCCTAGTGCGTTGGGCGGGAGAATTTGGGGGAGCCAATGCCGTCTGGGTGCGTTGGGCAACTTTAGAGGGGGTCTTACTACCTACAGCTCGTGAATTAGCTCAACAAGCCCAGCAAGAAGCTCAACAAGCCCAGCAAGAAGCTCAACAGGCACAGCAAGAAGCTCAACAGGCACAGCAAGAAGCCCAACAAGCACAGCAAAGAGCAGAGGCTGCGGAATTGTTACTGGCACAGGAGCGCCAACAAAGGGAGCAATTGCTGGCTAAATTACAGACAATGGGGATAAATCCTGAGCAACTTTAGAGGCTGTTTTATAAATTTTCAACAGGTATAGCAACCGCCAAGGTGGTTAGGACATAAACAGAAGATAAAACCATTGAAATTCAAGGTTTCCCCCTGCCATCACAGGGGTAGGTTTTTTTGCGGAGGTGCTTCACTTTGATACATGATTCATTCGGGTGCGATCGCCCATTTTTGAGAAGCATTATTATAGAAATTTCACAGGGACATTACTAATTTTAATCAGGAAGAAATTCTGGATCAAGTATATCATCGGCAGAAAACGGACAACTTTCAGGAAAAAGATGAGCAGGTAATTCAGTTTTTTTGATAGCCTGTCTTCTGGCTTTAACATAAATTTCTTCAATTTCTTGCAAGAAATAGTTATACAACGTTTTAGAGGATGTTTGATAAGTTTTATAAGGTGATTTTAGACACTTCTTGATCCCCCCTAACCCCCCTTCTCAAGGGGGATTTAGGGGGATCTAAAAATATTAGATACACCATGAGGGACTTGACAAACATCCTGTAAGGGGAGAAGTCAATTACAAGTCTTCTACTTGAGATTCCAACCATTGATTAAAAAGTGCGATCGCTTCTTGAATTTTTGCTATAATCACTTCTGTTTCTTGGGCTAATTCTAATACTCTTTCTTTTCGCAATTGCAAATTATAATTATGACGTGCTAAATGTCTGAATTTACGATAATCATTTAATTTTAATAATAACGAACCTTGCCATAAAGGAGGACGATTTTCTCCACCAATTTCTGCCATTTGTAATAATAGTTGTTCATGCCAATTTTCTGCTTTCGGCATTCCATCATCTAAAGTAACAGCAACTCTTTCACTAATTCTCTCACAAGCTGTGTAAAAATCACAAATATAACTGGATAATGTGGGAGTGATAAAGATTTCTGGGACATTATCACTTTGTTCTAAAGCAGTTTTCATAGCTTGGAAATTATGCTCTAAAGCTATCATTTCATCTTCAATGCGAGTTTTTAGAGCTAAATATTTATTAGTTGGCATAGGTTTTTCTTTAAGAATCCGAGAACGCACAAAATCCGGCAGATCTTCCAATGCTACTAAATCTATTTTTAACCAATTAGGTGTGATTTTTTCCAGAAGAGAATAGGCTTCCCATTGTTGTTTTTCTGACATTCCTCTCACTGCTAAATCTAAGTCTGACTGCCAATGCCAAGGGCTTTCTCCTGATAAAGAACCAAATAATATTACCTCTTTTGCTCCCTTTTCTAGAAGGATTTGCCGACATTTTGTGGCTGTTTGTAATGCCTCTTTTTTTCTTTCTTCTAGTGTTTGATTGCTGTTTTCTGTGGTAATTTTTTCTATCATTGTGCTTAGTTCCAAGTTTATAATATCTACATCCCTTTCTAAATAGGTTGATAGAAGGCTAATAGCTAAACATTGTTCGGGATTGATATTTTCTACTGCGACATCAATATCTGAATCTTGCCCAAAGTTGCCAACACGGGTTGGGGATGGGGTACAATAGACACACACAATAACATACCTGCGTAAATGCTTTTTTCGGTTAATTTTCTTTAAATTTCATCTAAATTTACACCCAAAGCCCGCAACTTTTCAGCTAGTTTGTCTGCGCGTTGTTTCTCTTGTTCTGCGCGTTGTGTTTCCTGTTCTGCTCTTTCAGCAAAGGTAGGAATCCAATCACCATTTTCATTATACCAACGTAGCCACAAACCTTCTGTATCTTGATATTTGCCTGGCCAAACTCCCACTCCTAATTTTAATTCAGAAAACCAAAATTTTGGTTCTGCAAGTTCTACGGCCTGATATTTTGTACCAACTAATTGGAATACTCGTAATTTATTTTCATACCTATCAAAAATCACATAATAGGGCGATCGCAAATACTGTTCATAAGCTTGCCATTTTGTCGGTGGTTTATTCGCGCTTCTTGATGTTTGTCCTAAGTCTTCCGCTTCTGTACCTGGTGATAATAATTCTACTATTAAAAATGGAGCTAATACTTCCTGCCAAACTACATAACTCAACCGCATATCTTCTTGTTTTTTGGAAGCAGCCACACCTAAGACTAAAAACCAATCGGGTCTTTTATACCATGAATAATGACGACCATCATAGTATAAGTTTAAATCTGTACCAATGAACATTTCCTCCTGGGGATAGATAGGAGATTGACAGGTTTCCCGTAATAATTGCGGTTGAAAGTCATGAAATTCGTCTGGCAACCCTGGCTCCTCTGGATCTTCACTAGGTAAATCATACATTGTGGGCATGGTTTCCCATGGTGGGCGTGGATGAATTGTGGAGTCTAATTCATCAATATCCTCACTGGGTAAATCATACATGGTGGGCATTGTTTTTTGCGGAGGTGCTTCACTTTGAGACATGACTCATACTCTCCTGACTGTTGACTGTTGACTGTTGACTGTTGACTGTTGACTGTTGACTGTTGACTGTTGACTGGTGACTGTCCTTGTGCATTGGCATTGGTGAACTTTATCTGGGTAAAACGCAAAAATTGTAAAGTTTTATTGTAGGATTTAACACTTCTAATATCAGAGTAGCCAAGGGAAATAATTTAGCTGATAATTGAGGTTAGCTGATCTTTGCCCAATTACTCTGGCGGGGTTCCCTGCTACAATAGTATAAGCTTTTACATCTTTTGTCACTACCGCACCCGCACCAACTACAGCACATTAATTACACTCATCTCTCACATTCTGAACTGGGGAGGAAATCTGGAGCTAGAATTTCTGCTAATGCAAAAGGACAGGATAGGGGAAATACTGTTTCCGGGAGGGATGTTTCTCTGTGGGCATCACGCAAGGCTTTAGAATAAACTGTTACTAATGCTGTTTCTAAATCGCCCCGCAGACTTGGACTGTCTAGCAGTAAGGCTTCAATTTGATCTCGTTGATGATCGATGGTAGCTAACCAACTCTGGCTTTGTTGATCCGGCTGATATTGCCATTTGAGCAGGTGCATAATTAAAACCTGTAAGCGGCTGCGAAGTTGACGGCGATCGCGCTTTCCCATGCTTTCCAACTCTTGAGCAATGTGTTCTGCGTCAATTTCTGATAAACAGCCCCGCCGCAATAATTCCACATTCTGATTAATCCAGGCATAAAAATCTAGGTCATATTCAGCTTCTAAACTCATGTTTTGCTCCTAGTTTTGAACCCGTTACTTAATATTAATATATATTGAGTTTCCGAGGGCGATCGCTCTGGGTTACGGTATAAGCCGGCTGTATATATTATTGCACAGCTAGGGGATATTTGGGCGATCGTTGTTCACACATTAGGTATGGTCGATGGTTATCCACACGGGGGAGCCATCATGGATAGTTATCCACACGGGGGAGCCAGGGAATAAATTAAGAGTCTCAAAGCTAAAGTCGGTTAAAAACCGACTGGTTTTGTGTTTGGCGATGATGGTGTTCTGGGGTGGGTTGGAGGTTGGTCTAAATCTGTTGCTTGTTCTAATAATGAAATTGTGGTTCTGTTTAAATGATGGATTTTTTGATTATTAACATAATCTATGGCTGTGGATAATTGATGACCACCCAGGGAAAATATACCATATCCTTCTTGCCAGATAAATTTTTGTGGTAAGTTTGGCAATGAATGATTGTAATAATAAGCGCTACTTCCCTTTAAACTTTTCACACAT
>NZ_JANQDG010000098.1:0-5719 GCF_029891665.1 Anabaenopsis sp. FSS-46
CTTAATCCTCCGTTGATGATTATCAATAAAATAAGGTTTTTATCAATAAGAATAAGGTACATTTTGTCAAGAGTAGGGAAATTTTCAAGCGTTGAAACCGTTGCCACATAAATGTTTCAAGATTGTTAAGAAAAATGTGGGTAATGGATAGCCTCATCAAGGGGAGGGGGAACAAACCCATTGTTTAATTAACAGCCGCAGCCATTATGTCCACAGCCTTTGATGGTTTTATGACCTTCAGCACAGCCCTCAGAACAATAATATTTACCCTCTTTTTTAATAGCTTCCTCAAGGGAGACTATACATAAGCAGTTGGGACAGGCGCACTTCATTTTAGTGACGGTAGTCATAGTTCTCTCCATTAGTACCGAATAATTATCTATACTACAACATCTGAGCAGATATTCAAGTATTATCTATAGGTATCGGCAAAATTAAGGTTTTACTACTCATAGCGGGCAAGAAGAAAATGCCCGCACTACATCTATAATAAAAAGGCTTTGGGTGGAATGTTGATTATTCTTCCTCTAACTCATTGTCATCATCTTCTTCCTCATTAGCCTTGGACACTGAATTAGCAGAAACAACAGCCCCCATATCCAACTTTTGACGTACCAGTTCCTTGATTTGTTGCACAAATTCCGGCTTTTCTTCGAGATACTTGATCGCATTATCTCGACCTTGGGAAATATTCTCACCGTTGTAACTGTACCAGGCTCCCTTGCGAATAATAACCCCTGTTTCTTCTGCTAAGTCCACCAGACAACCCAAGGTAGAAACTCCCTTACCAAATATAATGTCAAATTCCGCGACTCTAAACGGCGGAGCAACTTTATTTTTAGCAACTTTCACTTTGACCCGGTTACCAAATTCTTCAGTGCCTTTTTTCAAGGTTTGTATGCGGCGAATATCCAGACGTACGGAGGCATAAAATTTTAAGGCGTTACCGCCAGTGGTGGTTTCTGGGCTACCGTAGGTGATCCCAATTTTTTGCCGCAACTGGTTAATAAAAATAACTGTGCATCCAGATTTACCTATATTTCCAGTAATTTTACGTAGAGCTTGGCTCATCAGTCGTGCCTGTAAACCAACGTGGGTATCACCCATATCCCCTTCAATTTCCGCACGGGGAACTAGTGCGGCTACTGAGTCAATGACGACAATATCAACGGCGGCGGAGCGCACCAGCTGATCAACAATTTCCAAGGCCGATTCCCCAGTATCAGGCTGAGAAACTAGCAAATTATCAATATCTACACCCAAAGCAGCAGCATAGGTGGGGTCTAGGGCGTGTTCAGCATCAACAAAGGCGGCTATACCATCTTGTTTTTGCACTTCCGCGATCGCATGTAGTGCTACGGTAGTTTTACCGGAACTTTCTGGTCCGTAAATTTCAATTACCCGTCCTTTAGGTAAACCTCCACCCAACGCTAAATCTAAGGTGAGGGCCCCTGTAGAAATTGTCTCTACTCGCATCTGCGTAGCATCACCCAGGCGCATGATTGCTCCTTTACCGAAACTGCGCTCAATCTGGTTGAGTACTATATTTAATGCTTTTTCCTTGCCAGAATTATTGGTGTTGGTAGCCATTCTTGCCTCTAAATATACGAACTATATTGATTTCAGGTATCTGGGGATGGGAGTTTCAGTAGAACAGATATACTATTTTAACCAGAAAATTCTCTTTTACAGTTTGAAAAAACAAAGGTGTCCACATGGTAACCTGAACGACTGGAAATGAGGCTAGTAATACTACATATTTTTAGGATATATATATAACTATATACATACTCATAGAGAACAGGAAATCATCCCATAATTGAGCGATCGCCATTTCAGTTACCTTAAGGAAATAGGGAACAGGGTGGAAACTCCCTATTTGTTTTTCTCCTCACCTCTTTGGCGGTTGCTATCAATACTCAAACTTTTCACGCCAGTTATCCCCACACTCAGTATAGGTCTGGCTACCTATGGGTATACCCCAACAACCTATGATTAAGTAATTTTTCAGCAATTTGAGTTTTTCCGGTTAATAGTCAAAGTTCTTGTAGTAACTACCAGTAGAAATATATCAGAGTCGAAATCTGGTAAATTAACTCACGAGCCATTGCCAAGAATTGATCTTTGCTGTTTGCTCATCAAGAGGAAAACTTAACCAGGGACTTTTGCAACTACTAACTTAGGGTACATCAACATCATGAAACCGTTTCTTTTCGTCACCGACTTAGATAATACCTTTGTAGGGGATGACAACGCCTTAGCAGCACTGACCCAATCACTGACCCAACATCGTCAAGAATATGGTACTAAAATAGTTTATGCCACAGGGCGATCGCCTATTCTTTACCGTGAACTCCAGCAAGAAAAAAATCTCATGACACCGGATGCTTTAATTCTGTCCGTAGGTACAGAAATTTATCTCGATGGTCAGGAGACCCCAGATGAGGGCTGGTCAGAAATCCTCTGTGCTGGGTGGGACAAAGAGCTAGTATTTAAGATTGTCAAGTCTTTTCCTGAGTTGGTGCTGCAACCAGACTCAGAACAACGGGCTTTTAAGGTCAGCTGCTTCCTTCCCGAAGAATTTGCCCCCACCATCTTACCCCAACTAGAGGCGGAGTTGGTTAATTCTCAACTAAATATTAAGTTAATCTATAGTAGCGGCATTGACCTTGACATTTTGCCCATTAACAGTGACAAAGGTCAAGCAATGCAGTTTCTCCGTCAAAAGTGGAAATTTGCAGCACAAAGAACAGTTGTGTGTGGTGATTCAGGTAATGATATTGCATTATTCGCTGTGGGTGAAGAGAGGGGAATTATCGTCGGGAATGCGCGGGGGGAATTACTCCAGTGGTACAAAGAGTATCCCGCTGACCATCGTTATCTAGCACAAAGTGCTTGTGCCGGTGGAATTATGGAAGGATTAAAATATTTTAGGTTCTTACAATGATTAGCTATCTTAAAGGGATTGTCGCTGGTATTCAAACAGTGGGCGGGGGTCGCTTCATCTTGACTCTTGAGGTTAATGGTTTGGGGTATGATTTACAAATTCCCCAACGGCTATCACAGCAGTTACCAGATTCGGGAGCAGTGGTACAAATCTTTACCCACGTGCAAATTCGGGATGAGGTACCCTTCCTCTACGGCTTTGGTTCCCCTGCGGAACGTGACTTGTTCCGCCACTTGCTCAGTGTCAGCGGTATTGGTGCGGCTTTAGCGATCGCCCTGTTGGACACTTTGGAATTACCAGATTTAGTGCAAGCCATTATTGCTACTAATGTCCAAATGTTAATTCAAACCCCTGGGGTGGGCAAAAAGACCGCAGAACGCCTCTGTTTAGAATTGAAAGCCAAGTTAATTGAGTGGCGCAAATCAGCAGGATTTTTTGTGGCTACCGGTGGACCAGCACCAGGGATTTTAAAAGATGTGCAAATGACTCTTTTCGCCTTGGGATATACTCCCAACGAAGTTAGTCACGCTTTACACGTAGTCAGTGAAGATATTGGACTGACAAAAGATGCTTATGTGGAAGACTGGATTAAACAAGCGATCGCCCATCTAAGCAGTGGTGAGGCAATCACTCACCAGTTATGATATGATTCTCCTACCCCTGTGAACCCCCAACCCATCCCCCTGCACGGGGAGGGGAGTTAAGTAAGTTATCGGTCATCTGTATTTATGTCTCCAGACCCTTACAACTGGATAGAATCATCTTTAGCCACTATTCACAAGGCTAACTGGTATCGTTCAGTGCAAACTATCCAGGGTCGCCCCAGTGCAACTGTGCTGTTGGCGGGGGAAGAGGTGATTAATTTTGCTAGTAATGACTACTTGGGCTTGGCTGGGGATGAACGCTTGAGCCAAGCCGCCATCACTGCGGTGCAACAATGGGGGACTGGTTCCACTGGTTCCCGGTTACTCAGTGGACATAGGGAAATACACAGAGAATTAGAAACGGCGATCGCTTCTTGGAAACAAACAGAAGACACACTATTATTCAGTTCTGGCTATCTAGCGAATTTAGGTGCGATCGCCGCTGTAGTCGGTAAACGTGATCTAATATTATCAGACCAGTATAATCATTCCAGTCTCAAAAATGGCGCAATTCTCAGCGGTGCTGACTTCAAAGAATATCCCCACTGTGACATTACAGCCTTAAAAACCCAATTAGTTCAGCACCGCCACAACTACCGCCGCTGTTTGATCATTACTGATAGCGTCTTTAGTATGGATGGTGACCTATGTCCTTTACCAGAATTATTAGATATAGCAGAGCAGTTTAACTCTATGCTCCTAGTAGACGAAGCCCATAGTACTGCAGTACTAGGGAAAACCGGCGCTGGGTGCCTAGAACACTTTAACTGTACAGGTAGAAATTTAATTCAAATTGGCACATTAAGCAAAGCCCTGGGGAGTTTAGGGGGCTATGTCGCCGGAAGCGCCACCCTCATTGACTACTTACGCAATCGCGCCCCTACTTGGATTTATACCACCGCCCTTTCACCCCCAGACACCGCTGCAGCCTTAGCAGCCATTACAATAGTCCAACAAGAACCCCAACGCCTGGCGCAACTGTGGCGGAATGTAGATTATTTAAAACATTTACTATCCGCAAAATTACCACACCTGAAAATACTACCCACAGCATCGGCTATCATATGTATACAGTTACCTAGTGCAGCTGTAGCCTTGAGGGTTGGTCAACAGTTAAAAAGCAAAGGTATTTTTGCGCCCGCAATTCGTCCCCCCACTGTTCCCACTAGCCGCATCAGAATATCTCTCATGGCCAGTCATGAATTAGAACATATAGAAAAATTAGTTTCTGTTTTAAGTAAGGTTATTGAGAATATCTAGCGATCGCCTTTAACATCGCCTTACCATCCCCACACACAGATCCCCGACTTCTAGTTAAATTATCCATGTGAAAAGTCGGGGATCTTAACCACCCGACATCTGATTAACAATATTCATGGTTTCCACACTCACCCTACACACCCGCATCAACAAATCTATCACCTGTTCTTTGTAGTCTGCAAACCGGTAAGTGTTGAATTTTTCTGCAATAGTCGGGTCTTTGGGTTTCTTCTCTTTATATTGATCTAAAATCCACTCCAAAGCGCAACGATTGCCCAGCATATATTCCCATGCTACACTAGGTACACCTTGTAATGTGGTCACATCATCTAAGATAATACTTCCCTTGGTTTTATCAGCTTTTAACTTCACCTTGGGTGTGGTTTGGTTACCCTTTAAGGGAATATCAACCCGACTGAGTTTGTAGGGTGTAACCGTTTCATAGTTGATATGTAAATCCATGAGTTGTTTTCCCCAGTCCACCCATTGGGGAAAGTTATCATATAAAGGTAACCGGGGGAAGTCTCGTTTTAAATTGAGTTCGTATTTTTGGCGGTACTCTGGGTTATGTAGCACCCCATAGGTGTAGTGAAAGATATCTATTTTAGTAATTGTTGTGTCTTGGTAATGGGTGTGAATTTGTTCTAGTCCCCAGTCAGTGATGTTATCTATGCGCTTTCCTTCTTGGTCGTATCTGTACAGGGGGAGACATTGGGAATCACCTGTTAGGTGTAAATCAATTAGTACATTTGAACTAAGACAGTGAAAATATTTACTTGAACCAATAGCTGAGAAAGCAATATATTTATTTTCTAAGTCATTACTATTATGTATAGTAAACCAATACGAAGGCATTCTGTTTAAATGT
>NZ_JANQDG010000099.1:0-19143 GCF_029891665.1 Anabaenopsis sp. FSS-46
CGTTGATGATTCTCAAGAAAATAAGGGTTTTATCAAGAAGAATAAGGTACATTTTGTCAAGAGTAGGTAAATTTTCAAGCGTTGAAACCGTGTCCACATAAATGTTTCAAGATTGTTAAGAAAAATGTGGGTAATGAATAGCTTACAAGGGGAGGGTTAGGGAGGGATTAAACAATAGTTGATACACTAATCATGACTTGACAAATATCCTCCTAGCGATCGCCTAAATCACAAAATCACATTATGACAGTTGTACAACGCCATTCCCTGCCAATCTGACCGCGCATTAGGTAGTACAAGCTACCAGAGTATTTGATCTACGCTGAGGGAGAAAGGGCAATTTTTCTATTTTAAGTGGTATTTTGATGAATAGATATCGAAATTACGGTGTATCTATTATTCTAGCGGTAAAAAGTGACGATAATTTAGGATAATTTAGGTTATAATCAATTTATACTATTGGCAGGCCATAACACTGTCTAGTATCAAATTCATAAACTTCAGAAAAAATATTATTTAATATGTTGCAATAGGTGTAAATATGGTAAATACCTATGGGTAAACGTTATCAAATTAACTATCATAAACATGCTGGGAGCGTGATAAACCCTACGCTTTAGCGAGGGTATGAAACGCGACTCTACAGGATTTATCCTGTCTTATCCTTAACAAAAAGGTTTTAACAGGTATTTACAAAGCATTTCTGTTCAGTTAGAATTAGAAATGCATCAAATATGTATGGTGAAAAACCCAAAATATATCAACTTATTAATTAGCCACACAGCTAAGTGTAACCTGAGCCAAGGTGGGTATGGGAGTTTTGATACTCCCAAAAAAGAAGTGATTTACTTAATTAAATCACTTCGTAGAATATGCGTAGCATGGCTTAGTCAAGCGTAGCAAGATCAGTTTAGAATCCCCTGTGTTTCAACGGGGGGAGATGTCAAACAGGTGTTAATTGCCCATAAATCTAGTGAAACCTTAACTTTTTGTTACGTTCTCCAGTAGGAATTGACAAATATGTAAATACAATGTAAAGTTGACTCAGTGAGTATTTATATTTTAATAACGGGTAAACTGTAAGATTTAGTCCTAAGCTGACTATTTTCTAGGCAGACCTGTGTTTATGGAGTTGGGCTTCGATGGTTATATTAATCTCAGTCCCTCCAAACGTAACCTTCCCAGTTGAAGTGTGATTTAGCTGAGTAGGTCGAGTTGGAGGAAAGGTGTAACCAAAAAAAAGGTGGTGATTGCCGTTAGGCAGTTAGGGTTTTATACATGCTGGTTACCATCATCTTAGGGAACAGGGAACGAAGAATTACTAGATGTGGTGACTTGTGGTGACGTTCTGCAGCCATGGGCGATCTGCTTACAGCAGCGCTTCGCGATAGCCATTAAGTATGATAGTCTAAAATTACATATAAACATACAAGACTGAGAACCACAATTTCAGGAGCGGAACAAGAAACTGATTGAAATTAACCTCCACCAAACACAAAAACCAGGAGGACTCTTAATTGATTCCCTGGATTGGTGAGAACTTTTACACCAAGGGTTGATCGACCCTGAGAGCAAATCAAGACCATCAAAAAATACCCATCTGTAGGAGGAGTTCTGGTTACATATTGGTAGGATGAGTGATTTAAAAGGGCAAAACAAAAATAGTGCGATCGCCCCGCTGTACACATATGATATAACTAATCAACCCAGAGCGAACAAAGTCAAAAATATAAAAAATATATATGGGAATTGGATTCCTACAACGGTCAATTCCCCAGCGATCGCATTTGCCCGTTGGTGGAGAACAATCCCAGTGATTGGGTAGGGTCAAAACCAACTAACTAATCATGACCTTTAAAACAGCCTCTAAAAATCGCTCTATAATCAGAAAATATAGATATTTTTATAAAATTACGAGTAAAGCCCATGGCTACCACTGCCGATGAAGTTTGGCAACTATTAGGAGAGTTACTCCAAGCCCAAAAAGAAACCGATCGCAAATTCCAAGAAACCGATCGCCTGCAAAAAGAAAATGCTCGGCAAATCAGAGAATTAGGTAAACAGATTGGCGGGTTAGGGGCTAAATTTGGCAGTTTTACCGAAGGGTTAGCTCTCCCTTCCATGGAAACCATTTTGCGCCAACAATTTGGTATGGAAATTATCAGCCCCAGTGTGAGGGTGAGCAAAGGTGGGGAACACCTAGAAATAGACGTACTGGCATATACTAATGGGGAAGTCAACACGGCGATAGTTGTGGAAGTCAAAAGCCACGCCAGGGAAGAATCCATTACTCAGTTAGTCAACCTGCTCTCCAGGTTCCGCCATTTCTTTCCTGAACATCAGAATAAACAAGTATATGGAATCCTGGCGGCGGTGGATATGTCTGTCCAAGTGCGAGAAAAGGCATTGCAAGCAGGATTGTATGTGGCTAGGATTCAGGATGAGGTGTTTGAACTGGATACACCCCCCAGTTTTCACCCCCGGGTTTGGTAGGAAATAGGGCGATCTGCTTGCAGCAGCGCTAGCGCTATCACCACAGGTTTGAAGAAGCGATCGCAGATAGTTTTTTTGTGATACTAGCCACGATTGGTAACAAGTATGCTGATTCCCTGTATTTATGATATACGTGTTAAATGTATCGAATATTATTTGAACCCAGCCTCACCCCCTACAAGGGTAGGGGACTGGGTTTGATTGTTGTTTGTGTGTTCCCTGTTCCGGTGTTCCCTCTTACCCGATTAGTAATTTAGCATAAGAAGTACCGAAGAACCAAAAAAATATATATGAACAATGACAGCAAACAAATTTACAATTACACCGTCATTCTCGAAAGGGAAGAAGATGGAGGATATCATGCTTTTTGTCCTATTCTCAAAGGCTGTCATTCTCAAGGAGAGACTTTTGAAGAAACAATTGACAATATTACAGAAGCTATTGAATTATATCTGGAAAGTTTAAAAGCAGATAGTCAACCTATACCTAAAGAGGATTTAATTTTTAAATCATTGACCATTTTAGGATGAGCAACTTTCCTACAGTTAAAGCGAAAGAATTTATTAAGGTTATTGAAAAACTAGGATTTTATCTTGATCGGCAAAAAGGTAGTCATGCGATTTACAAGAATATTAACGGTAGGAGAGTCGTGGTTCCTGTTGATTGAGGACAAAATCTAAAGCAAGGTACTCTCATGGGTATGATTCAAGATATTGGCATTGACAAAGAAATTTTCTTTGAATTGTTACGGAAATAATATATAAAAATCGGCGTTGTATAGTTTAGGGATTAACCCGGAGGACATAGGGTTAGGCGACTGTTAACAGGCGATCGCTCAACCATGTTTATGATAACTAGAGCGATCGCTTTGGGTCTCCCGCACAGCCCAAGTATTTAAGCAAATCCGCACAGCACAACCCGCTACAGTGCTATAGAATCCCATCATAGTCTAGCTAAAAGAGGAAATGAATATGGGGAAGTGACAGCTAACTTACAAGCGCTCATGGGCTTCTGAGACATGGGAAATGTTTATGGGCGATCGCCATTTGTTGGATGTTATATAAACATTTAAACAACACAAAAGCATAAAAAATAATGCAGATATTTGTCATACTGGAGCCAAATGCTAGAGAAATCCAAAAAAATTCTATTCTCACTAGTCCGCAAATTCGGCTCTGAAAAGTCAGCCATAATTCAAAATATAGCTTGGCTATTTTTTGACCGCATTCTGCGCATGGGTGTGGGGTTATTTGTGGGGGTTTGGGTAGCCCGTTATTTAGGAGTGCAACAGTTTGGTATTTTTAACTATGCCACTGCTTTTGTAAGCTTATTTAATCCCTTGACTACTTTAGGATTAGATGCTTTAGTCATCCGTTCTATTGTCCGTGAGCCTGAACTGAAAGATGAAATTTTGGGGACGACTTTTTGGCTGAAATTAGCTGGTGCAATAGTATGCTTATTGTTAACAGTTGGCTCTATTTTTGTATTGCGTCAGGATGACCAGTTAACCGTGGGTCTAGTGGCAATTTTGGCAACTGCGGGAATTTTGCGCGCTTTTGATGGAATTGACTTTTGGTTTCAGTCTCAAGTCCAGTCTAAATATACTGTAGTTGCTCGGAATACAGCCTTTATTATTATTGCATTGGTTAAAGTTGTTTTGATTAAAATGCAGGCACCATTAGTCGCTTTTGCTTGGGCTACATTAGGAGAGGTAGCATTGGGTACGGCAGGTTTAATCATTGCCTACAGGTTTAAGGGTTATTCAATATTATGGCGGTGGAGTCTATCGCTGGCTAAGACTTTACTCACAGAAAGTTGGCCTTTGATTTTATCTGGTTTAACCATCATGATTTATATGAGAATTGACCAGATCATGTTGGGACAAATGGTAGGAGATGAAGCAGTAGGGCTTTATTCGGCTGCAACCCGGATTTCTGAAGTTTGGTATTTTATCCCCACAGCAATCTCTTCCTCCGTTGCTCCGTCTATTTATGCTGCAAAGCAGGTAAGTGAAGACTTATACTATCAAAGAATCAAAAAGTTAATACGCCTGTTGGTAATGATTTCTTTGGTAGTGGCTGTGCCAATGTCCTTTTTATCTACAACAATCATGACATTGCTGTTTGGCAATGGCTATGCAGCAGCGGGGTCAATATTAGGGATTCATATCTGGGCTGCTGTGTTTGTATTTATGGGTGTGGCTAGCAACTCTTGGTTTATTGCTGAGGGGTTAACTCAACTTGCTTTTCGCAGAACTTTGATGGGGGCAGTTGTTAATGTTATCTTAAATTGGTTATTGATTCCAGCTTATGCTGGGGTGGGGGCGGCGGTGGCTACGGTAATTTCTCAAGCAATTGCCTCATTTTTCAGCAATGCAACTCATGCCAAAACTCGTAAAATCTTTAAAGTTCAGATTAAATGCTTTTTACCTTTTGACTAGTTGTAAGACTTTTGATAAGTAGGTAAGTAAGCAAAAAATTTTAGATACACTTAATTAATATGCTCCATACCCCTGTTATTTTCCTCATTTTCCGTCGCCCTGACCTCACAGCCCAAGTATTTGAGCAAATCCGGGCGGCAAAACCGGCTAAACTCCTAGTGGTAGCCGATGGTCCACGGAATGCACAAGAAGCTCCCCTGTGTGAGCAAGCTAGAAAGGTGACAGAACAAATAGATTGGGAATGTGAGGTATTACGCAACTATTCAGATATTAACCTAGGTTGCCGCGATCGCGTTTCCTCTGGGTTAACCTGGGCATTTACACAGGTAGAAGAGGCAATTATTTTAGAGGATGACTGTTTACCCCATCCCTCATTTTTCCCCTACTGCCAAGAACTATTAGAGAGGTACAAATCTGATACTAGGATCATGCAAATTGGTGGAACAAATTTATTTAATAGTAATCTACATGGTTATTATCAATATTTCTTTTCTAGACATTTTACTTCTTGGGGATGGGCGACTTGGAAACGTGCATGGCAACATTATGATAAAGACCTTCATTTATTTCAACTACTAAATTCTAGAAATCAACTTGCTAATATATGGACAAACCCTAATGAAAGAACAATAAGACAAAAGCAGATGTTAGATGTACTGAATAACAAAATTGATTCATGGGCTTATATTTGGAGCTTTTCATGCGCAGCACAAAATGCTTTTTCTATTTTACCAGTATGTAATTTAATTCAAAATATTGGTTTTGGTTTAGATGCTACCCATACAAAAATAAAGGATGAACGTGCTTTTCTAGCAACTAGTCAAATATCAATTTCTACACATCCTGAATGGATATACTCACCGACAGATGTTGAGATTGAACGTATATCAAGGTTCTCTCCATCAAGCAAGTTTTTTCCATATATATGGAAAAAATTTAAATCTAAAACTTTCAAATTTTTCAAAGCATATAAGAATATTATATCAAAATAAATCGGTTTTTCCGTACTTTTTATGGAGAAACCATGTCAAAATCATTGAAAGCCTTATTGTGTCGGCATTTCATTTAAAATATGGGCATAATAGTTTATAACCCTTGCCCCGTAAGCGTTTTGTGATAATCAATCCTCAATCACCATAAAAGAGACGCAAGAAACAATAAATCAAAGCTGTATAAAAGTTTTACTTTCTCACTTCAAAATAGGAATGCAAAATATGAGTATTCATATCAACAAAGTCTCCCAAGTTGCGGTTTGGGGATCATATTTATGGGGGAACTTTGGCGATGATGTTATGGCAATTATGATATCTCGTCACCTTCAAAAACAGGGTTTTCATCCAGTTGTTTATAAACTTGATCCCAAGCTGGCAAAGCATTACGGTATATCATCTGAGTCAGATTTAGATACTCTCCTATCCAGTTCGGTTGCTTGTATTATCGGTGGTGGTGGTTTTTTATGTTCATCTTCTGGGGTCCATCTCATGGACAGTGAGTATAAACACTTTTATCTATCCCTTTTGAATCATTCAATTCCGGTTCACTTTTGTAGTATTGGTGGTGATGGAAGTTCATCACTGCCTCTACTTAGTCTATATCTCACCAAATTATTCTTACTACCCAATGTTAAGTCAGGCACAGTTAGGCTAGAGACTGATCTAAAAATATTCCAAGAAATCGGAATTCACTCAGAATTTTACCCCGATATCATTTTATCTAGTCCTATGTTTTTCCCATTAGAGCATAAAACTAATGATGAAAATAATTCTAAAAAAAAGCGAAAACTTTCAATTATTATGAATTTTGGCAAATCTAACAAGATGGATATTTTAGGGAAGTTAATAAGTTTAATTTTCCCATTGTTAAGCATTAGGGTAACTTATTTACGAACCCATCTATCTTGGCTCAATCCTTCCAATCCTCCTTTCCTTGATTATGAATATCTGGGTTCAGAATCAAATGAGCAGAATGTTATTTACGAAAATGTAGAGCAAGTTAGGGATGCTTTAATAAATTGTGATTTAATTATTTCTAGTAAACTACACGTTGGTGTTTTTGCGCTATCTTACGGAGTTCCTTTCATGTCAATTAACGGGGCTAAAAAAACTCAATCATTCCTTGATCAAGCTGAAATAAAATCATCATATTTAAACACCAGAGGTTTTTCGTTATCAGTTATATGGCGTATATTTTTGTTACTTCTGAATAGGAAGAAAATTTTATTTATGACTGATGCCATCAAGAATAATTCCAAGCTTAAAAGCTTGATTGAGCAGTCCTTTGGGCATTTCTATAGTATTGATAGATTTCTATCTGAACACTCCATATTAACAGGGGGTTTGAAAACCGATCATTAATGTATCAAATATCCTGTTAACCTCCGTAACGCTCCTCCTGTCAAGGCAGTTTAAGAGGGTGTTTGAAAAGTCAGGTATGTTGTAAAAAAGCTCTCTGGGTATAAGGTGTGAATAGATAATAAACAGCACCGAGAGAGCGACATGAGTAAAGCTTACCCCAGTAACCAGAGCCTCACACAATATGAATTTCTTAGCGACTTGATTCCAGAAGGGAAACCGGGTGGTCGTAAACGTGAAGTCGATATGTGGGAAGTCCTGAATGCAATTTTTTACATCCTGCTAGAAGGAGTGAGATGGCGATCGCTACGGTGGGGACTTTCCTCCTTGGCAAACAGTGTACACATATTTCCGCAACTGGCGTAAAGACGGTACATGGTTGCACATTCACGATAGTCTCCGAGAGTGGACAAGAATCGAAATTGAACGTCATCCGAGTCCATCGGAAGCGATAATTGATAGCCAAAGCGTCAAGAGTGCGGCAATGGTGAGTCAATAGGCTTTGATGCTGGCAAGAAAATTAAAGGACGCAAGCGATTTATGACCGTTGATACCTTGGGGTTAGTGCTGCGGGTTTTGGTAACAGCAGCCAATGTCCGTGAGCGAGAAGGAGGCAAACAAGTTCTCCAACGAGTTAAACAGTCTCAGCCACAATCTCGGTTAACCACCATCTGGGTTGATGGTGGCTTTGATGGGGAACCATTCATGCAGTGGGTCATGAATTTTTGTCGCTGGATTGTACAGGTGGTGCTGTGACCAGAGCAAAGCAAGGGCTTTGTTTTACTCAAAAAACGTTGGGTGGTGGAACGCACTTTTGGCTGGTTCATGGGATGTCGGCGATTGGTCAGAGATTATGAATTATTGCCCGATCCCTCAGAAACTTTTATATACCTTGCAATGCTCCGTATTATGATCAAGCGATTGGCTTAATTTTTGACTCCCTAAAACTTTTCAAACATCCTCTAATACTCTCAGTGCAAAATGCTGCGGTTATGCGGGTGATTGATCCCCAACATCACAACTTACTTGACCAGCCCCCCCATCAAGTTTCCCATTGGGATTAGAGGGTATTCAGGTCTTTGGAGAGTATTTTGCCAGATCGTGTATGTTCAAGTCATCATGAGCCGTTACAGACATATCATGTTGACTATTTTGTAACTAGTTATTTTCGTACTCAGTGGCAAAAGTGGTTTCCTGCTCTACCCGATCTATTAAGTAAATTCATTTTTAACCGTTGGACATTACTCCCGATTTCTTTACTGTTAAAAGCCGGAGTGCGTTCCTGAATACCAGCACACACGCTGCTAATTGTCTTAGAACATCAACCTTAACAGTTCACAGCAGCTAAAACTTAAATATTATTTTTTTGCATGAAAATAATCCATATTAGCCACTCTGATATACAGGGTGGCGCAGCCCGGGCTGCCTATCGTATCCACCAAGCTCTACGCCTCCATGGACTAGATTCCACTATGGCGGTGAATGTAGCAACCTCCGGTGATTGGACTGTACAGAGTCATAAAACCAAACTCGCCAAGGGATTAGCTCGACTCCGCCCCCAATTGGGGAGCTTACCCCGGCAATGGCTGCGAACAGATAACCCCATTCTCCATTCCCCTGCCATTATCCCCTCTACCTGGTCTGGACGCCTGAATTGCACAGATGCAGATGTGTTACACCTGCACTGGGTAAATGGTGAAATGTTGTCAATCCCTGACATTAGTAAACTGGGTAAGCCAGTAGTGTGGACTCTCCATGATATGTGGGCTTTCTGTGGAGCAGAACATTACACCGAAGAATTCCGGTGGTGTCAGGGCTACTGGAAAGATAACCGCCCCAGTTATGAAAGTGGGTTTGACCTCAACCGCTGGACATGGAACCGTAAGCGTAAACACTGGCAAAAACCCCTGCAAATCGTTACCCCCAGTCAATGGTTGGCAGATTGTGTGACCAAAAGTGCTTTAATGGGTGATTGGCCAGTTAGGGTAGTGCCAAACACCATTAACACCGACATTTGGCAACCCTTTGAGAAAAACCTAGCGCGAAAACTCTTGCATCTCCCTCTTGATGTTCCCTTGCTGTTATTTGGTGCCTTAAACGGTAGTCGTGACCCCCGTAAGGGATTTGACCTGTTGCAAGCAGCCCTCAACCATCTCCGGGGACAAATGCCGGGATTACAATTAGTCGTGTTCGGGCAACTAGCACCAAAGGAACCCATTGATTTAGGTTTTCCCATTCACTACATGGGGCGTTTGCATGATGAACTGAGTCTACGTATTCTTTATAGTGCGGCTGATGTCATGACAATTCCTTCCCGCCAAGATAACCTACCTAATACCGGCTTGGAAGCTCACGCCTGTGCAACCCCGGTGATTGCCTTTAATACCTGTGGGCTACCTGATATTGTAGAACATCTCAAAACTGGATATTTAGCCAAAGCCTTTGATACCACTGATTTGGCTCACGGTATACAGTGGCTTTTATCTGACCTCTCCCGACTGATGACCCTTGGACTTGCTGCACGACAACGCGCCCTTGATAAATGGTCTGTAAAGGTGGTGGCTGATGCATATCAAAATGTGTATAATTCTGTTTTAGTTAATAAGTAATATTATTGCCCATACCAGAAACTCATGTAACATCTGAGTTGGAATCAGCATATATTCAGCCAAAAAAAATTGCGATCGCCTTGACAAACATCCTTTAACTGCGATCGCCCTGAAAAATCTGACTTAACTAACATCTGACGGGGATCGATATATTTATTTAATAACTTTTAATTGAATGCCTAGAAAAATTCGATAACTAAAGGCAATGTTGTTAAAAGCCGGATTTATCCAACGGACTGGTAAAGGTAGTCACACAATCTGGATTCACGAAAAAATGCCAGATATGCCGATGACAATTGCAGGTAAGGATGGTGACGATGCTAAAATCTATTTAGAGAAACTTAAACAAAGACTCGCAAGACTAGAAGAATTGCAATGAATTCACATTATAGTATGATTATTTTCTGGTCTCAAGAGGATAACTGCTATGTAGTCCACCTCCCTGACTTCCCTTTTCAAGACATCCACACCCACGGTAATACTTATGAGGAAGCAGCCAAACATGGCCAGCAAGTGATTGACAGTTATCTTCAGCTTTACCAAGAAAATAACCAACCTCTACCCCAGGCTAAAAACCCCTGGGAATATATTCAGGTAGCATAACCACTCAGGGGCGATCGCCCTAACAAACATCCTTTAACCAAGAGCGATCCGCCCTGACAGACATCCTCTAACTGGGAGCGATCGCCCTGACAGACATCCTTTAACTGGGAGCGATCGCTATATTTAGGGTAACTAACCTGACTAACCCTGAGCAACCGAGATGAAAAACATAATTGAAAATAAACATGAAAATTTGCTAAATAGATAAATAAAAGCATGAAACCTAGTCACATAAATCATAAATTTATTATTTTCTAATAAGAATAATTGATACTAACAAGTACATCAAAGGTTAATAAAAATACATGAATATTATTCTGAAAAATGATCGAAATGATAAAAAACCAAATGTTTTTCATCAAGTATTTAGTTATTTTTCTAAATTCCGCTATCCTCTTTTATTATTTGGATTAGGTATTTGGATATTATCGCCAATACTAGGTATAATACCTTTATTACTATTTTCCCAAATACATATTTCTCGGTTAATTACTAAAAACAAACAAAAACAAAATATTTTCAGTCTAAACTATTTGTCCCTGTTTCTAGTACTATTTACAATTACAATTACTGCATCTACATATGAGGTAATTAGTGATTTGCAAGTGTATGTGCAAGTTTACGAAGGATTGGGAAATCAGCCCTTTTTTGAGTATATGAATGTTATGGGTATGGAACCCGTGACATTCATAATTCCAAATTTTATAAAATTGGTGTTCAATGGTAATGCATATTCTTTCATTTTAGTTCAAGCTTTGACAATCAATTTAGCATTTATGCTCATTGCTATAAGATTCCTGCCATCATACTATCCCACAATCATCTTGCTTAATATTACCTCCGCCACTTATTTTATTCAGATGTTTTTAATGAGACAGTTTTACGCTCTCATATTTTTAGTTCTTTTCATCTATACTTTCTCTTTGTGGCAGAAAGTTATCCTGGCATTATTAGCAATGCTTACCCATAGTAGCTCATTTATATTTATTGCTGTGGGAATGATTACTCTGCCCTTAAGTAATAATTATACCCAAGTAAAGTTTAAGTTAAAAGCAATGAGCGTATTAAAAAGATTTTTAAAAAATTTAATACGCAACAATTTTTTCTTGTATGGAAGTTTTATATTTCTTATAATCGGACTACCAACTTTTTTCGTGTTGGTTGCAAATAGTAGTACCTTGCGAGCTATATTTCCAAATCTGGTTAGTAGTGTAGAACACTACGAAGGTTTATATAACTATTCACTAGGACTCACTGAAAACCTATGGAAAGGAGTTATTTTTGATATATGTTTTTTAATCACATCACTTACAATGATCAAATTCAAAGATGAATATGTTTATTGTTACTCATGGTCTATTACCTTTTTAGTAAACGTTATTGCATTATTTGCGTTTTACTATTTTTTACCTGCTTTTGGAAGGTTGGTATTTTTCTTAAGCGGGTTATCTGGTTTCTTTTACACGATTATGTTTAATTCCACAAAACTAACTCATAAATTCAACCTTTTTTCGTCTATTATTTTCATGGCAATTATCACTAAAATTCTCTACTTTTCCTACCGTATAATTGTAGGATATCGTTTAAGTCAATATAATCTATGGAGTGGTAATCCCCTGAACGCAAATATGTTTGACTATATCCAATATTTGTATGCTGGACTTAATTAAACGTGAATGTTGCGCAATAAAATAGTCAATTCAATTGCAATATTTGACATAACAAACAGTTAATAACATTTTATTGAGCTTTTTTTTGATTTGATAAGCACCCAATTAACTGATATAAACCCTTTTATACTGACTATTCAATTTGAGTTATGATGCCTCACAGAGTAATTGCTTGCGTCCCAACTTACAGGGAGCCTGAAAAAGTTGCTGATTTTCTAAAATCTTGTCAGAACATTAGGTATAGACCTTTTAAATTGATTATTGTCAATGCCAATCCCGGGGATGAAACTTCCAAAATAATTGAAAAATACAAAGTTTTGACAGATTATGAAATTAGTGAAGTGTATGGACAGGCTGATGAATTTTGGAGTGGAACTGTCAACAGGGGACTCAACGTTGTTTTAAAGGATGCTCAACCAGAGGATTGGGTTCTGATATCGAATATTGATATTAAATTTACTCATGACATTGTAAGCCCCTTACTTGAAGAAGCTATTAAACATAGAAATTGTCAAATTGGGGCTATTTGTACCTCTGATCACCATGTAATTTCCAGTGGCGTTCAAATTAAGTCTTGGCTAGCAACTTTGACTCGCCACCCTTATGCAGGTGTTAATGCTAATGATCTAGAGAGTAATTTACTGATTAAAGTGGATTATTTGCCTACAAGATGTATTATCTTCCCAGCAGAAACACTGACTAAAGTCGGTTTAGTTGCAGATAAATGGTTGCCTCATTATGGGGCGGACTATGAATTTAGCCGCCGTCTTGCAAGATATGGTTATACTCCCTATATATATACTGGAGTTTCTATTGAGGTTGATACAAAAAATACTGGTAAATCAATCTATTCGACAAAAAGTAGTCTTTTTGAACGAATATCAAATTTAATGAGTATAAAAAACCCCTCTAATCCAAGGTTCCGTATAATTTTCGTTTTGCTAGTTTATCCGTTATATGCCATTCCCACTGCTGTTGTCGCCTACTTGTTGCGGAGTCTTATAGAAATAAGTTTGGATAAACACCGTATAGTTTCTATTTTTGGGAAACATGATCGTGGATTTTCAGAATAGCGCAAATGAACTCTCCAATTAATTGGCCTTGGATCAGGGTAACAACAGTGATACCACTGGATCAACAGCGACTAGAAGTACATCTGAGTGACGATCGCTCCTTTGAGACTGAAAAAGAACAGGCAGTTAAACACCTCTCTGAATAGGAATCAATTTGAAAGTGCTAAAATATGACTAGAAAAAGAGCTAAATTAAATCATCCTCAGCTATGGAAGAACTCCTAGAATTAAAAGGTTTATTGCTTCAAGGTGATATTTCTGGGGCATTAGCCATTGTGGAAGACTTAGAAGAAATGAGTCGGGATGATAAAATCAACAATATTCGTAGTTACACAGTTATACTGCTACTGCACTTAATTAAGCAACAAGCAGAAAAGCGTACCACGCGCTCCTGGGATGTTTCTATTCGCAATAGTGTCAGGGAAATTAGGGAGAAAAATAAGCGGCGCAAAGCAGGGGGACATTATTTAAACCCAGAAGATTTACTTCAAATCCTAGAGGTTGCTTACCCCATGGCTATTGATCAAGCCTCTCTGGAAGTAGAAGGGGGACGTTACGAAACCGAAGAGTTAGAAAACTTGGTAAATCAAGGGGAAATTATCAATCAAGCCCTGGCTTTGATTGACCCCACAGCCAACAGCAACACCTGAATAGTTTTGATCATGGTCTGCCTCACCGTCACGCTATATATGGAGATTATACAGGAGATTTGCCCTCTTGGTCGATTGGTGTAAACCTGTCGTCTAATAGCAAGTCTGTGAATGTAGAATCCCCTCGGCTTTAGCCAGGGGAGTATCAACCTTGTAAAACCTCAGCAGCGGTCAACTTGACACCAGAGGATTATTGACCATGGACTATCTCTCATCTTAGCTGAAAATTAATGGTGACTGTGAAACATTGAGCATGGTAAACTAAGTGACATGATGCAGAAACAAATACGCTGAGTGTTAATAAGTATTAGTACAATGGCAAGCGATCGCACAAATCCGCTCCTGAGACCTGAGTCAAGTAGAGTCCCTAGGGGAAGCTCTCTGAGAGCAGCATTCTTGACCTAGGAGATTAGTCAAGTACCATATCTCATTACAAGTATGAATAATGTCAATTAAATTTGATGTTTGGGGCGATCGCTTCGTTCTTAACCAGGTTTAATATCAGATGAGCGTGTCTGTCTAGACTTGCTTGTGATAACCATGGGTAAAATTAGTAGTGCTATATATTACCGATATATATTAGCTTAGACAAGTGTCACAATTAAACTTTGCCAACATGATGGTATTCTCTGTAAGGAGAATACTTTTGAGAGGCGATCACATTTAGCTAAAGGTAATTATTTTACCTGCATTACCTACCTTGAAGAAGTTATGAAGGTGATTTAGGTGATTAGTTTATACAACTCTAACAGAATTATGAACTGGAAATTAAAAGCAAAAATACAAAATCTAGTTAGTCTTCTCCCGCCAAATATCTCCTATTCTACCTATTACTGGATACAGAGAAACTTTGGCTCTTTGAAAAAGAATAAGCTTAATCCCATCAGCAGACTACAAGCGGGGATAGAAACGTGTAAATGCCTTGAAAAGGTCGGTCAATCACCTGTAGGGGCTACATTTTTAGAGGTAGGTACAGGGAGGAGGATTAATACTCCTCTAGCATTTTGGCTGTTAGGAGCAGAAAGAATTATTACTGTTGATTTAAACCCTTATTTAAAAGAGGAACTTGTTAAAGCGGATTTAGAATATATCAAAAATCATAGTACTCAGATTGAAGATTTGTTTGAGAACCGTATTGTCAATAATCGCTTAAATCTTCTGATTTCATTCACTCAATCCCCCTTCAATTTGCAGGATTTATTACAATTTATTAACGTTGATTATATCGCACCGGGAGATGCTTCCCAACTGAGCATACCCTCAAACTCCATTGACTTTCACACATCCTATACTGTCTTTGAGCATATTCCCCCAGAGATAATTAAGGCAATTATCAAGGAGGGTAAAAGAGTATTAAAGAGTAATGGGCTGTTTGTACACAAAATAGATTACAGCGATCACTTTTCCCATTCAGATAAATCCATTTCTGCTATTAACTTTTTGCAATTTTCGGATAGTGAATGGAATAGAATTGCCGGTAATAGATATATGTATATGAATAGATTACGCCATGATGATTTTAGAAAATTATTTTTTGAATCTAAATGTTCAATTCTTCTTGAGTATCCTTTTTATGGGGATAACTTACTTCCTGTATTGGATAGTCTAAGAATTCATAGTGATTATCAATTTAAAAACAAACAAATACTTTCAATAACTTCAGCTTGGATTGTTTCTCAATAATATTGATTGAAATTTAATCCAGGCATTAACTCCTTATCTTTTTATCTTACTTGTTAAATACTAAATTATGGACAATCAAATCTTGACAGCTACCGTCTTAATGGCAGTTTATAATGATGAAATTTTTCTTGAGCAAGCTCTAGAAAGCATTCTTCAGCAGCTTACAGACGACATGGAGCTATTAGTTATAGACGATAATTCCTCAGACCGTTCATCGAAAATTCTCCAAGATATTGAATGCAAACATCCCGGAGTGCGTGTTATTAGAAACGATAAAAACCGAGGAGTGGGATATTGTGCTTATATCGGTGTCAAAGAGGCAAAAGGCAAATATATTATTAGGATGGACTCAGATGACATTTGCTTCCCCGACAGGTTTGCCAAGCAAATTAAATTTCTAGATGAAACCCCTGATGTTGATATTATTGGCGGTGCTGCTATTGAAATTGATGAACAAAATAGACAAGGAGTACTACGAAAGGTTCCTCTAAGGCATGATGACATTGCAAAAGTGATTTGGTCAAATCCAATTATTCAACCCGCTGTTGCTTTCCGAAGGGAGCGAATTTTGCTGGTAGGGAATTATGATCCCTCCCTTAGATACCGTGAAGACTATGACTTATGGTTTCGTTGTCTCAAAACAGGTTTACGGTTCGCAAATCTCCCAGACCCTTTAGTCTACTATCGCTTTACTGCCAAAAGTCAGCAGAAACACCGCCTGAGTCAAGCAATAGATCAAGCGAAAATTGGTTGGCGCGGTTGCCGAATGTTAAAATTGCCTTGGTGGCAATATTTAGCCGTTATGGTGCCAATCTTCAGAGCAATTTTCCCCCCCAGCCTCAGCCATCTAATTTATCGTTGGCTAGCCCCGTTTGACCCCAGGAAAAAATATTCATGAACCAATCAAGCAATAATGACCGCAACACTGTATTAATTACAGGGGGAACAGGCTTTATTGGGCAAATGCTCCTAGAGCGTATTTCTACAGAGAAATTGAGTATTAAAATTGCCACACGCCAACCAACTAAATTAGCCTACCCTACCATTACCGTGGGAAATATCAATGGATTAACAGATTGGAAAGCAGCTATTCAAGACGTAAGTACTGTTATCCATCTCGCCGCCTATGCTCACGTCACCCAGCCTTCCCAAATCGATACCCAAACAATTTATGAAACAAACGTTCTCGGCACCGAAAACTTAATAAAACAGTGCATAGCCGCAGGGGTACAACACTTTATTTTTATCAGTTCCATAGGTGCAGTGACTAGCTTGAGCAACACACCCCTAACAGAACAGTCTGCCTGCCGACCTGACACACTCTATGGTAAAAGCAAACTAAGAGCAGAACAACACCTAACTGACCTCGCCCAAAACACCAACCTTACCTGGACTATTCTCCGTCCTCCCCTGGTATATGGTCCGGGTAACCCTGGTAACATGGCACGCCTGCAAACCCTGATCCGCCGCCAGATACCCCTACCCCTGGCCTCTATCGCCAACCAGCGCAGCTTCATCTACGTGGAAAACCTTGTAGACGCTATTATCACCTGCATTACCCATCCCAAAGCCCGTAACCAAACTTTCCTTATCAGCGACGGACAAAACCTTTCAACCCCGGACTTGATCCGTAAAATTGCCCACCACTCCCACCATACCTGTCGCCTTTTTCCCCTCCCCATTCCCCTACTGAAAGCCGCTGGCTATTGTGGCGACCTTATAGAAACCTTCATTCGTCGCCCCCTCCCGTTAAACAGCGATACCATTATCAAACTCACCAGTTCACTCCCTATAGACAGCCGTAAAATCCGCGAAACCTTAAACTGGCAACCTCCCTACACCATGGATGAAGGACTAGCACAGACCTTTCAAGGCTATCACCGCTGAACCGCATCCCTCCTAGGTAAAAAAGCTGTAGCCCAACGCCTCTGCAAAAGATCCCCGACTTCTATGAGCACTTATGAGCAGATCAGAAGATTATCAGCAGAAGTCGGGGATCTGAGTAGTGGCAATTAGAGATTATAGTACCAAATATTAATTAATCATTAATTTTATACAAAGAGTTATAAATTACACCCCATGCATCTACTTGCTTTAACTTAGACATCTAAAATCTAATACCAATTTCATACCAAGTGATTTACCTCATATTCATTCCCCTGAGCTTCCTGCTTAGTTGTCTGTTGGTCTATCTGATCAAAAATCAACTTAGCGCCCATCTCATAGATATTCCCAATGAGCGCAGTTCCCACACTCAACCTACCCCCAGAGGGGGCGGACTGGGTTTTGTAGCCTCCTTTTTCATTGTCAGTTGGTGCTTTTCCTGGCTATTTACCCCCAATACTCTCAGTACAGCCCAGATCAACGTTAGCCATATCTGGTTAGTACTCCTACCTCTGACAGTGGTTGGCTTACTGGATGACCGTTGGCAAATTCCAGCTAGGCTGAGATACTTAGTACAAATAGTTGCAGCTAGTATCGCCATATCTTTCTTTGGGATCTTTCCCCAACCCTGGTTAACCAACCTCGGTCCGCTTGGTATTACAGTCGCTATCCTCCTCACCCTCGTGGGTATGACCGCCCTGATTAACTTCTACAACTTCATGGATGGTTTGGATGGTCTAGTAGGGGGGATAACCATGATTCAACTAAGTTTGATAGCACTGATGGGAAATCAACCTCTATGGGTGCTGCTGATCGCTGCTCTAGCGGGATTTTTGTACTGGAACTGGTCCCCGGCCAAGATATTTATGGGAGATGTAGGGAGTACTGTCTTAGGGGCTACAGTAGCCATAGCCCTATTGGATTATTCCCATCATGGCTCTGTTGTGCCAGCATGGTCGGCCTTAACCATCACCTTACCTATTGCTGGAGACGCTATTTATACCTTAATTTGCAGGTTAAAGCGCCGGGAAAATATTTTTAAAGCCCATCGCACTCACCTATATCAACGTTTACACCAAGCCGGATGGAATCACTCCCAGGTCGCCATTAGCTATATGATATTTACCAGTGCCATAGGCCTGAACATTTATCTGTTGGGTAGCGTTGGAGCCTGGATAAACTTACTCATAACAGCAGCAGCGATCGCCTTTCTGGAAACGTATTTAAAGCAACTTACCACGTATTCCCGTGAGAAAGTATTGACAAAAGATGTAAAAAATGATAATTAAAGGGCTTGTTTATTCTGCAATTGATATAGGGTGAAATAATAGGCGATCGCCTTTAACACTAACCTGGGGGCGATCAATTCCCTGAGATAAAATGAAAACAGACAAGCTATTTTACCGTATATTCCTAACTCAACCAGGTATCCTTGCCGAACTTATACCGGGAATCCCCCCAGACTGTGAGTTTGAATACTGCGCCCCTGTGATTAAAGAACAGGAATTTCGCCACGATGGGGTATTAACTCCCATAGGGGACGACCTCAACCTACCCATAGTATTTCTGGAAGCCCAAATGCAACCAGATAAGGGTTTTTATGGGCGCTACTTTGCAGAAGTTTGCTTGTACCTCAAACAATATAACATCAGCAGACCATGCCGAGGACTAATCATCCTCAAATCCCG